>JANTFN010000036.1 GCA_024763435.1 Thermodesulfobacteriota bacterium
CCATTATCCCAAGCACATCCAGGAATCAGTTAACCAGGCCTACGGGGCAGCCGGTCGGGCCTTAACCCTCCTCGCGCATGATATCGTAAGTGTTTCAGGGGCGGTTTGCGATGTGGAAGAGAAACGATGCATGGGATGTGGCGCCTGTGCTGAGGCCTGTACCTACGGGGCCATAGAGCTTAAAGAGACACGGCAGGGGAAAAAGGCCGCGGTCAACCCTGTATTATGTAAAGGATGTGGCCTGTGTAACGCGGTATGCCCAACGGCTGCGATTTCCCTGAAGCATTTTAATAATGAAGAGGTATTTAGTGAAATTGACGCAGCGGTGATGAAATTATAAAGGTCCGCTGATGAACAAAAAGGAGTGAAATAAGAATGAGCGCAGGATTTGGGTTTAAGCCAAAGATTGTCGGTTTTTTGTGCCACTGGTGAGGCTACGCCGCTGCTGATATAGCTGGAGTTTCCAGACTACAATACCCCCCGTCAATCAGGATTATCCGCCTCATGTGTGGCGGCAGAATTGATATCGCTTTTATCCTCCGGGCCTTCTCAAACGGCGCAGACGGTGTGGTGATCTGCAGTTGCTGGCCTGGTGAGTGCCATTATGTCCCTGAAGGAAATTACAACGCCGCCAGCATGATGAATTTAACCCGGAAATTGCTCGCGCATGCGGGAATAAATCCGGAAAGATTCAGGCTTCAGTGGGTGACGGCTTCCGAAGGTGTCCAGTTTGCCGAAACCGTCACGAGTTTTACGGCAAAAATTAAAGAGCTGGGGCCGCTTGGTTCGAGTGAAGGGCTGGATGAAGATGCGTTGGCGTCCGGCCTCGCGGAGCTTACAAAACTGGTTCCCTATATCAAGATTGCGAAAAGGGAAAAGCTGCTGCTGCACCTTAAGAACGTGGACGACTATGAAAACCTTTACACGGATGACGAGGTAGAGGCATTATTCAAGGAAATGCCCTCGTATTACATCGATCCGGAGAAGTGCCAGGCCTGCGGGACGTGCCGCAGACGCTGCCCCGTGGAGGCGATCGATGGGGATAAAAAGATTATTCATATCATCGACCAGGACAAATGTATCCGGTGTGGCACGTGCCTCGAGGTTTGTCCGCCTCGCTTTTCAGCGGTTACAAAACTCGAGAGCGGGCCTGTGCCCCCGCCTGTTCCCGATGGCAAGCGGGCGGTTGTTAAAAAAAAGGGATAGACGGTATTCAATTACTGTGTGGAGAATAAGGGGCGACTATCAAGCAGTCGCCCCTTCAGTTTTTACCCGCGCCATCAAAAATGTTTGTGCTGGGGGATAGGTCGCCTCAATGGCGTTGCCAATAGGAGTGATTTGTTCTCCTGACTTCGCAAACTGGGAGGAATGCGTGATGGAAACCATCAAGGTATTCTGTAAACGTTTTGAGCAGGAAGATTCCGTAGTCTTTGCCGATCTGTTTGTGGAGGATGCCGTGTATCTTGATTCCCTCTACGGCGTCTGTGAAGGCAGGGAGGCCATCAGGGTGTTTCATGAAAGGTGCCACAAGGAAGCCAAGGCATACAGCTTTCAGCCGGTGAAAATATTATCTGACGACGAAAACGCCTCGTTTGAATGGCGGTTTGCGTTTATTTCTCTCCTGCCCGGTAGTATGGGTAAAAAGGTCACCTTGAAAGGCGCGAGCTTTTTGACTTTGAAGGCGGGAAAGATTGCTTCATACAGGGAATACGCGGACAGCATTGCCATGCTTTTACGTAGCAATACGCCTGACGATAAGATTATTAAATTTTATCATCGCAAGTATCCAACCAGCTGAAAAAGATATAATCACCTGGTGGTTTCCGCTTTCCGAAAATCGTAAAACCCTACGCCAATCCCGCCGCCTTCGCCACGAGCTGGGCGATGTCAAATGCTTGCATTTCTTCGCTCTTGCCCAGTTCCTTGATGCCGTCTGAAAGCATGGTGTAACAGAATGGACAGGCCGTGCACACCGTTTTGATTCCGGCGTCCATTGCCTCTTCAGTGCGCTTCTGGTTAATTCGGGTGCCCAGGGTTTCTTCCATCCACATCCTGCCGCCGCCCGCGCCGCAGCAGAGGCTCTTTTCATGATGATTTTTCATTTCGACAAGTGTTCCGGAATTCATCGCGTTCAATATGTTTCTCGGCTGGTCGTATATCTTGTTGTATCGGCCGAGATAGCATGAATCGTGATAAGCCATCGTCCCCAGTCCCTCGACGGGGTTTTTCAGAGGCAGTTTTCCGTTTTTGATGAGATCCGCAAGGATTTCCGTGTAATGATAGACCTCATAGTCACCGCCAAGTTCTTTGTAGTCGTGCTTGAGTGTGTTGTAACCATGCGGACACATCGTAATGATTTTCTTTACCTTGTAGCCATTGAAGACCTCGATGTTGGTTGTGGCCAGCATTTGATAGAGGTATTCATTCCCGATTTTCCTTGCGGAATCTCCGCAGCACCCCTCTTCGGTGCCAAGGATAGCGTAATCAAGCCCCGCCGCGTTAAAAATCTTCGCGAGGGCCACGGCCACTTTCTTGTTAAGGTCGTCAAGTGCCCCGGCGCACCCCACATAAAAGAGGTATTCCGCCTCACCCTTTTTCGACAGAAGGGGTACATCGAGATCCTTGGCCCAGTCAGCCCGGCTATGGGAGCCGATATTCCATGGGTTGGAGTTGTTTTCCATCCCCTTGAAGACATCCTGAATCTCCGCGGGGAAGTCGGATTCCATCATCGACAGATAGCGTCTCAGGTCAATAAGCTTGGGAAACTGGGAGATATGGGCGGGACAGGCCTCGATACAGGCCATGCAGGTTGTACACGCCCAGATAGTGTCCTTATCAATGACATCGCCGATCAGCGCGGGTCCCTTATAGTCTTCTTCGGGAATAAGGCTGACTTTTCCGCTGGCATCAACGGCGAGCCTGACCTTTGCCTCAAGATGATCCCTTAAATTCTGAATCACATCCCGGGGAAGGAGCGGTTTATCCGTCATAAACGCGGGACATACCGCAACACACCTTCCGCAACGAATACACACCTCTGTGTCGAATAAATCTTTCCATGAGTATTCTTCAAGTTGATGGATTCCGAATGTCTCCGCGGTTTCGAACATCTCCGGCGGCATTGCCTTTAAGAGCGCGGGATTATCCGTTGCGTTGTGCATGAAGATGTTTGCCGGCAGCGTGAATATATGGAGCAGTTTTGAATAGGCCACATAAATAATGAAGCCCAGGACAATGAAGAGATGAAACCACCACATAAACAGGTGGGTTGACTTCAGGGTTTTGATGCTCAACCCGGAAAACAGCAGGGCGAAAAGTCGGCCCCCAAACGAATACCACACGTATTGGTTCATGGGGTTTCCCGGCTGAAGTTCGGTCGCCTGCATCCGCAGGGCTTCGAGAAGAAACCCTGTGATGGCAATAACGAGAATCAGCCACAGGATGATTTTATCCTCCGGTTTGTCATCCAGCCATTTCGGCATATTGACGTAACGTCTGAGCAGGAACATGATGACACCGATAAGGACAAGGATGCCACCGAGGTCTGTAATCAGGGAATATCCAAGGTAAAATCCGCCCTGGAGGATGTTCGTGTGGAAGAGCGGTTCAATCACATCTCCCTGGAAAAAATCCATGAAAGTTCCAAAAAAGAGGGCAATAAACCCCCAGAAGATGAACAGATGCGCGACGCCCTGATAGGGTTCCCGTAAAATTTTTCTGTGGGTAAAGACCTCTGTAATGGCGAATTTCAGTCTTTCCCCGGTATTATCAACCCTTGGGACATCCGGGCCGGAGGCCAGCTTCATCATCTTTATATGTTCAAGAAGCCCTCCCTTCCGAAAAAGACCGCGTATAAAGAGCACAACCGCTACAAACGCGAGGACATAGCTGAGAACTCTTGCGACAGGAAATCCCGTCCCAACGACATTCCAATATAATTCCCTGGTTATTTCCGTTCCGGGCATAGCCACCCCCTGAATTTCAAAGTACAAAAGTTATCAGGTAAAAGGCTGAAGGCTGAAGGGAAAAAACGAAAACCTTTTAACACACCTTCAGCCTCGCGCCTTTATGCCTTGAATTTGAACACTATCCCTTTATTTTTTTCACCTCTTCAGTAAGTTTGGGGAGCACCTCGAAAAGGTCACCCACAATCCCGTAGTCCGCCTTTGAGAAGATTGGGGCCTCAGGATCCTTGTCGATAGCAACAATCACCTTTGAAGTTGTTATCCCGGCAAGATGCTGGATGGCGCCGGAGATACCCGCGGCGATATAGAGGTTCGGACTTACTGTTTTTCCTGTCTGGCCAATCTGATAGCCATGATCAATCCACTCGGCATCAACCGCGGCACGGGAAGCACCGATGGTCGCATTTGGACCCAATGCACGGACAAGGTCTTCCAGAAGCTTAAAATTCTCCGCGCCGTCGATGCCGCGTCCACCCGATACAATAATCTCGGCCTCGGTCTGATCCGGCGCTTCGGAAGCGGCAACCTCGACCGATTTCACCACGGTCTTGATCTTTGATTCATCGAGGCTGACATCTACCTTTTCCACGGCACCCGCGCCCGCAATTTCTTCCACTCCGAATGAATTGGGACGGATGGACAGGACCTGAGGGGTTCCATTGGCCTCTACCATGGCATAGGCCTTCCCCGCATACATAGGACGTTTTGCTGTTACTTTATCCCCGTCCAGTGTTAAATCAACACAATCAGAGATAGATCCCACTTTCAGCCGTGCCGCCACCGCAGGGGTTAAGTCCTTGCCCTGGGCAGACGCGCTGAGAAAGATAATCGAAGGATTGACCAGGCCGGCCACATGGGCAAGGGCCTGAACAAAAGGCTCGGTTGAATAATTTTCAAATTCCGGGCCATCGACCACATAGATTTTATCCGCGCCGAATTTACCAAGCTGTCCGGCGAGGCCTTCTACATCCTTGCCGATAATGCACGCAGAGACCTGGCCACCAAGGGCCTTGGCCTTGCTTGCTATTTCAAACGCACCTTTTTTTATTTCACCTTTTTGAACTTCCGCATAGACTAAAATTTCCGGCATTTCATCACCTCCTTATACACTTAGATAATCTTTGCTTCTTCATGCAGTGCCTTGGCAAGCGCGATGGCCTTTGCCGCAGCATCATCACCTTCGATCATTTTTCCTGCCTGACGATCCGGTGGCAGGCTCATGCTTTTAACAACGGTCATGGGTTCCGCGCTGACCCCGAGATCGGCAACGGTCTTTACCGTAACCGGTTTTTTCTTTGCCTTCATAATCCCGGGCAAGGATGCATACCGCGGATTGTTCAGGCCCTTCTGCGCCGTAAACACAGCAGGAAGTGGCACCTCGATCACAGCATGCCCTCCCTCAATTTCCCGCGTAACGATCGCCGTTTTTTTATCGTCGGAAACCTCAAGTTTAACCACAACGGTCACAACAGGCAGCTCGAGAAGCTCACCCAGTATAGACGCAACCTGCCCCGCGTCATCTTCCATCGCCTGCTTGCCACAGAAAATCATATCATATTCCAGCTCCTTAACGGCTGCCGCAAGGGCCACCGCCGTGGCATACGGGTCTGTCTTCTCGGCAAACGCAGCATCATTGATATGAACTGCCGTATCCGCCCCCACGGCAAGCCCGGAGCGAAGGGCCTCAAGTGCCCTGTCGGGTCCCAGCGTTACCAGGGTCACACTTCCATCGCCTGCCTTTTCCTTCTGCTGCACCGCTTCTTCCACGGCATACTCATCATAAGGATTCAGAATCCACTTGACGCCTTCCGTCGCAATCTCCGTTCCTTCGGCATTGAGCTTGATCAAAGTTTCTGTGTCAGGTACCTGTTTCACACATACAACTGCATTCATCCTTTTCCTCCTTTTTCTTTTTAACTTAAAAGCTAAAAGTTTTTATATAGCCTAATGAGCCATTTATCAACATTAGACTATCTTATTACCACAAAAAAAGTCAAGGATTTTTTTATTGGGGAATTTACGCAATTAGCTTGTGAAAAACTTGACAAGCGTTAAAGCCTGTGATAGCAAATGCAAAATTCTGCACACGGGGGATATTTCGGGATATGATAGATGTTAATTATACCATTTTAATCCAGGTTGGGATTTTTATCCTTTTTGTGTTCCTTATCAATCACCTGCTGTTTCGTCCTGTCGTGAAAGTTCTTGAAAAACGGCGGGAAGCAACAACCGGCGCGCAGGAAAAGGCAATAGGCCTCCAGGAAAAGGCGGAAAAGGAAGAGGCCATGCTGGAAGAAAAGCTCCTTAAAGCGCGCCAGGCCGCTGCCCTTGAAAGAGATAAGCTCAAAAAGAAGGTGTTGGCTGAACAGAAATCTGTTATTGACCGAATGAAGCAGACCATGGAAAAGGATATTCCCGCCCTTAAAGAAAAGGCAATAACGGAAGCCGGAAAAGTAGAGGCAGTGCTTAAAGACGAGGTTGATACCCTCGCGGGAAAAATTGTCGTAAAGACGTTGGGGAGGGCGGCCTGATGAAACTGAGTAAGCGATTTTTTCTCTTTGCGGCTGCGGCTCTTGGGATATTTTTTGTTTTTTCGTGCCCTTTGTTCGCCGCAGAGGCCGAAGCTCACGGGAGCTATTGGAAGGATTACATCTTTAAGATTATAAATTTTGCCATTTTATTGGCGATTCTCATTAAATTTTTACGGCCGCCTCTGAAGGGATATCTTGAAAAACGGCACAATCAAGTTAAAGAAGACCTTGAAAAGGCAAAAGAGCTTTCTATTTCCGCCGAAGCGGCTTACAGGAAGGCGCAAAAACGGCTTGAAAACCTGGAAGGCGAGATAAAGGAAATAAGAGAGCAGATGCTGCGTGAGGCGGAAAACGAGAAAAAAAGGCTCATCGAAGAGGCCGAAAAGAAAGCGGAGCAGATACGCATTCAGGCCCAGCAGGGCCTCCAGAGAGAGATTGCGCAGATAAAAAAACAGTTAGAGACAAGGCTTTCGCTTGAAGCCCTGGCTCTGGCGGAAAAAACGATTAAAGAACAGATTACCAAAGATGACCAGAAATATTTAATCAAGAAGTTTATTCAGCAGGTAGGGAGCAACAATTGAGAGAGCGGGTCATTGCAAGACGGTATGCCAGGGCATTACTGGCAATAGGGTATCGCGAGGATAAAATGGAAGAAATTCTTGCCGAGCTCAAACGTGTCAAGGACCTTTTTCAGGAAGTGCCAGCCTTTTGGAAGGCTGTTTCACTGCCGATTTATCCGGTTGAAAACCGGAAAAAAGTCCTGGAAGAGGTCTTGAAAAAGGCTGGACTCAGCGAGACGGTGATACGGTTTCTTGAGATTCTTGTTGAAAAAGAGCGTATTTCCCTTTTCGGGATTATATATTCTATTTACCAGGAGCTTACGGATCGCGCTCAGAGCAGGATGCGTGGAACGCTTTTTACCGCGCAACCCCTTTCCAACGCCGATTTTGAAAAAATTAAAGAGACGCTTGTGGCGTATATGAAAAAAGATTTGATATTACAATCTGAAATTGACACCTCTCTGATTGGGGGTGTTATGGCAAAGATTGGTGGCATTGTTGTGGATGGAAGTGTTCAGGGAGAATTGAACCGCTTCAGGGAAAAATTGTTAACAGGGTAGAGGGAGAATATGGAAATTAGAGCTGAGGAAATAAGTAGCATTATTGAAAGTGAGATTAAGGGATTCGGGGAAGAAGTTGATGTTTCTGAAACAGGAATTGTTCTTTCCGTGGGGGATGGCATAGCCCGGGTTTACGGGCTGGAAAATGCCATGGCGGGGGAACTCCTTGAATTTCCCCATGATGTCCGGGGAATGGTCCTCAACCTTGAAGAAGACAATGTTGGCGTGGCCCTCCTTGGCGAGGATTACCTGATTAAGGAAGGGGATACCGCAACCCGGACGGGTCGTATCGTTGAAGTCCCTGTCGGGGACGAACTTATCGGACGGGTCGTCAGCCCTCTCGGCGAGGCCATTGATGGCGGGGTACCCCTTTCAGCGGAAGAAACACGCCGGGTAGAAGTCAAGGCGCCGGGAATTGTCGCACGCCAGCCCGTGAAGGAACCCCTGCAGACGGGGTTGAAGGCGATTGATTCGATGGTGCCTATCGGAAGGGGCCAGCGTGAGTTGATTATTGGTGACAGGCAGACGGGAAAGACGGCAGTTGCCCTGGATACTATCATCAATCAGAAGGGTCAGGATGTTATCTGTATTTACGTGGCGATTGGGCAGAAACGCTCGACAGTGGCGCAGGTCGTGGACAAATTGAAGGCCTTTGGCGCAATGGATTACACGATTGTCGTATCGGCAACCGCGTCGGAATCCGCGCCGATTCAGTTTCTTGCCCCTTATGCCGGGGTAACCATCGGCGAGCATTTCAGGGATAATGGCCGGCATGCCCTGTGTGTTTACGATGACTTGTCGAAACATGCCGTTGCTTATCGCCAGTTGTCCCTGCTCCTCAGGAGGCCACCGGGCCGAGAGGCCTACCCCGGGGATATTTTTTATCTGCATTCAAGACTTCTCGAGCGAGCGGCAAAACTGAGTGACGAACTCGGTGGCGGATCGCTAACGGCCCTGCCGATTATTGAAACGCAGGCGGGAGATGTTTCCGCCTATATCCCTACGAATGTTATTTCAATTACTGATGGCCAGATTTACCTTGAAACGGACCTTTTTTATTCGGGTATCCGGCCGGCTATCAATGTGGGGCTTTCCGTTTCCCGTGTTGGGGGGAATGCGCAGATTAAGGCCATGAAACAGGTCGCGGGAACACTGCGTCTTGACCTGGCGCAATACCGCGAGATGGCCGCGTTTGCCCAGTTTGGCAGCGATCTGGACAAAGCGACTCAGATGCAGCTCGCAAGAGGTCAGCGGCTTGTGGAAATTCTGAAACAGGACCAGTATGTCCCGTTGCCTGTTGAAAAACAGGTTGCGATTGTTTTTGCCGCAGTTAATGGATTTCTTGATGAATATTCGATTCCCGAGCTCAAACGGTATGAAACGGAGTTGTACGAATTTATGGAAAGCGTGCATCCGGAGGTTGGGCGAGAGATTCTTGAAAAGCAAAAACTTGATGATGAGATTACCGGAAAGCTTAAAGACGCCCTGACAGAGTTTAAAGACCGGTTTGCAAACAAGTAAAAGGATAAAGTGAACCATGCCCAGCCTTAAAGATATACGTAAGCGCATATCGAGTGTCAAAAGCACTCAGCAAATTACAAAGGCCATGAAAATGGTCTCGGCGGCCAAATTGCGGAGGGCCCAGGAAAGTGTTCTGGAGGCGCGGCCCTATGCCGATAAGATGCGGGATGTGATTGGCGACCTTTCGGTTCGCGTCGAGATGGATCGGCACCCATTGTTGATGCGCAGGGATGTAAAAAAACGCGAAATATTTGTTATTACCTCGGACAGAGGCCTGTGCGGCGGGTTTAACCAGAATCTGATACGCGAAACAACCCATCTGACCGAGAAAAAAGAAGAAGGTCTTGAAGCTGTTCAGCTCTCAATTGTTGGAAGGAAGGGACTTGAATTCTTTAAGCGTCGGGAAACCCCCATCCGGAAAGAGTATCTCAATATTCTGGGGGATATCAATTACAGCGTCGCGGCCACACTGGGGAAGGATATTGTGTCCTCCTATGAGTCGGGGGAATTTGACGAACTCCTGCTGGTTTACACGCATTTTCGCTCGGCGATTTCTCAGGAGGTAACGGTTCAGAAGATTCTTCCGATAGAGCCGATTGACGTGCCGGAGGACGCGGTTGTAACGGAGTACATCTACGAACCTTCGGAGGCAGAAATTTTAAGCGCCCTGCTCCCCAGATATATAGAGGTCCAGTTGTTTCGGGCCATGCTTGAATCCCTTGCGAGCGAATATGGTGCGCGGATGACAGCTATGGATTCGGCGACCAGCAACGCGAATGAAATGATTGATAAACTTACTTTGGAAATGAACCGCGCGCGCCAGGCGGCTATTACGAAGGAACTGATGGAAATTGTAGGGGGCGCCGAGGCGCTTAAATAGTTAAATTAAAGGGAGGAAGAGGAAACCAATGGATAAACAAAACGAAGGCCGTATCGTTCAGGTCATAGGACCGGTCGTCGATGTGGAATTTGAACCTGGAAAACTGCCTGGGATTTTCAACGCCGTTAAAATAAGCAACCCGGAAATCAGCGACAAGGAATGGAATCTCATTGTTGAAGTGGCCCAGCATCTTGGCGATAATACTGTTCGATGCATTGCCATGGATACGACAGATGGTTTGGTCCGCGGGATGAAAGCGCTTGACACGGGAGATGCCATCAAGGTTCCCGTTGGAAGGGCGGCGTTGGGAAGAATCATGAATGTTGTTGGCGAGCCTGTTGACGAAAAGGGCCCTATTGAGACTGAGACAACCTATCCCATCCATCGGCCTTCTCCTGCTTTTACGGAACAGAACACGACAGTAGAGGCCTTTGAAACAGGCATCAAGGTTGTTGATCTCCTGGCGCCCTACTCAAAGGGCGGTAAAATTGGTCTGTTTGGCGGTGCCGGAGTGGGAAAGACTGTTATTATTATGGAGCTGATCCATAATATTGCCATCGAGCATGGTGGTTTTTCGGTGTTTGGCGGTGTTGGAGAGCGGACAAGAGAAGGGAACGACCTCTGGCTTGAAATGACGGAGTCCAAGGTCCTCGACAAAACGGCGCTGGTTTACGGGCAGATGAATGAACCCCCCGGGGCAAGGGCGCGTGTCGGCCTGACGGCGTTAACCGCCGCGGAATATTTCCGTGATGAAGAGCATCAGGATGTTCTCCTCTTTATTGACAATATTTTTCGGTTTACACAGGCAAATTCGGAGGTTTCAGCCCTCCTGGGCCGGATGCCCTCCGCTGTCGGGTACCAGCCGACACTTTCCACGGACCTTGGGGAACTTGAAGAGCGCATTACCTCGACGCTGACGGGGTCCATTACGTCAGTCCAGGCGATTTATGTGCCTGCTGATGACCTTACAGACCCAGCGCCAGCGACGACATTTTCACATCTCGATGCGACAACGGTTCTTTCGAGGCAGATTGCGGAGCTTGGAATTTACCCCGCGGTGGATCCTCTGGATTCTACCTCAAGGATCCTTGACCCGAAGGTTATTGGAGAAGACCACTATAAGGTCGCGCGTGATATCCAGTTGATTCTTCAGAAATATAAGGATCTTCAGGATATTATCGCAATTCTTGGTATGGATGAGCTCTCGGAAGATGACAAACTCGTTGTATCGCGTGCGCGTAAAGTTCAGCGATTTCTGTCTCAGCCATTTTTTGTGGCCGAGCAGTTTACGGGAACACCGGGTAAATATGTAAAACTTGAAGATACCATCCGGGGATTCAGGGAAATCGCCGAAGGAAAACATGACGCCCTTCCGGAACAGGCATTTTACATGGTTGGAACCATTGAAGAAGCCATCGAAAAAGGCGAAAAACTTGCGGCAGCCTGATAAGGCGGGTTATGGGGAAATAATATGGCAGGGAAATTTCTGTTAGAGGTTGTG
>JANTFN010000037.1 GCA_024763435.1 Thermodesulfobacteriota bacterium
TTCAAGCGGCGCAAGGATTACAGAAGAAAAGCCGGGCATCGTCAGGCGATTACCAAACTGAAAATTGACGCGATAAAGGCGTCATAAGGAGTATCGGGGCATGGCACACAAAAAAGCCGGTGGAAGTTCCCGGAACGGGCGCGACAGCCAGGGGCAGCGCCTTGGCGTCAAACGTTTCAGCGGACAGGTTGTTACGGCGGGAACTATCATCATAAGGCAGCGGGGCACACGAATTCATCCCGGAAACAACGTAGGCATGGGCAGGGATTATACGCTTTTTTCTCTGATTGACGGAACGGTTCGCTTTGAGCGTGCGGGACGGGAGAGAAAGCGCGTCAGCGTTTATTAATTTCCGGTATGTTTTTCACAATCCCCTTCTTCTTTATGTAAGAAAGGGGATTTTCATCTTTTATGAAAACAAAATTCACAGATGAGGCGGATATTAAAATTATCTCCGGCTCTGGCGGGGACGGGTGCGTCAGTTTTCGGCGGGTTCGATTTATTCCGAAAGGCGGTCCGGATGGAGGAGATGGTGGCAATGGCGGGGATGTGGTTATTTTCGCGAAACAAAATCTCACCAGCCTCTCGGACTATGCGCACCGGCGATCCTTTAAGGCGGAAAGCGGAAAGCCAGGCCGATCCAGCCGGCAGCATGGGAAAAACGGGTCGGACCTGAAACTGCCGGTTCCTATAGGGACACAGGTTTTTGATGCCGAAACCCTGGAGCTGCTTGCGGACCTGAACGCGGAAGGAAAGCGGGTCACCGTGGCATCCGGCGGCAGGGGCGGAAAGGGGAATGTCCATTATAAATCATCGGTGCGTCAGGCCCCGAAGGTTGCGCAGAAGGGACTCCCGGGACAGCAACGTGGAATAAGGCTTGTCTGTAAACTCCCCGTGGATGTGGGGGTCGTAGGCCCTCCCGGTTCGGGAAAATCCACCCTGTTAAGCCGCGTAACATCCGCGGCACCCGAGATCGCCGCATATCCCTTTACAACACAGACGCCGTGTATGGGCGTCCATACGACAGAAATATTCACGCCCCTTGTTTTTATTGAAATTCCTGCTATCGTATCTGGGTCCACACAGGGTGCCGGCGTGGGCAGCAGGTATTTCAAGCACCTTGAGCGGGCAAAGGCCCTTATTTTTGTGCTTGAAGGCCGGGCGGACAAGACCCCGGAAGCGTATATGAATGATTTTAACATTATTCAGGGGGAGCTTGAAAATTACGGTCCTGAGTTGGGCGGAAAACGCAGGGTTGTGGCCCTGAACAAGGCGGATGTTTTTTCTGATGGAATGGCGCTGGAAGCAATCAGGGCGGCGCTTGAAACGGCCACTGGCGCCAGGACATTCTGGATTTCCGCTGAAAAAGAGATGGGGCTTGAACCCCTGATGAAAGCAGTAGAGGCGCTTTGCGGGGCGGATGGAGATGTATAGAAAAGACCTTGCCGACAGGGTCAAGACGGTGGTTATCAAAATCGGCAGTGCTGTCCTGGCGACCCCGGATGAGGGGATCAGTTCAGAAAGAATTCAGCGCCTGGCTGCGGAAATGGCCTCCTTTATGGCAAGGGGGATAAAGGTGGTGCTGGTTTCTTCCGGGGCCATTGCCGTTGGCAGGGAAACAATGGGAATGTCGCGCCGGATTGAGGGTATTCCGGCAAAACAGGCCGCCGCGGCCGTCGGGCAGCCGCGATTGATGGCCCTTTATGATGCCTTTTTCCGCGAAAACAGCGTTCAGGTCTCGCAGATTCTTCTAACGCGGGACGACTTGAATCACCGCCGCAGATACCTTAACGCCCGCGCGACAATCGAAACCCTCTTCAAATTCGGGGCCCTTCCCATTATCAACGAAAACGACACGGTGGTCGTGGAAGAAATCAAGGTCGGGGACAACGACAACCTGTCCGTCCTCGTTGCGGGGCTGATCCAGGCGGACCTGCTGGTGATTCTTTCGGATACCGAGGGGCTTTTTGATAAGGATCCCAAGGCCCACGCCGACGCGCGGCTGATTCCGAGGGTTGACGAGATCAACGAGGCGGTCATGTGCGCGGCCGGGGGCAGTTGCAGCCCCACCGGGGTTGGCGGGATGTCGGTAAAACTGGAGGCCATCCGCAAGGCGGCGGATTTCGGCGTTCCCACGATTCTCGCGAACGGGAAACGTGAAGGTGTTCTGTCGGCCATATTTGCCGGAGAGCAGGTTGGCACCTTTTTTGTGCCGAAAAAAGACCCCCTGAGTTGCAAAAAACAGTGGATTGCCTACAGCGTAAAGCCAACAGGGACCGTTTATCTCGACAGCGGCGCGGTGAAGGCCCTCCTCTATGGTGGCAAGAGCCTCCTCCCTTCCGGTGTTGTTAGAACGGAGGGAACATTCGAACGGGGAGAAGGCGTGGACATCCGCAACCTGTCCGGCGAAGTTGTCGCGAAGGGTCTCGCGAATTACAGCGCGCAGGAGATTGAGAAAATTAGCGGCAAACAATCTTCGCGCATTAAAAAAATTCTGGGTTATACCTATGGAGATGAACTGATTCACCGGGATTATCTCGTTATATTAAAATCCACGGCAAAGGAGCAGAATCATGGATAGTATCCGAAAGATGGCTGAAAAGGCGAAAGCGGCTTCAAACGCACTTGCCACGCTCGCATCTCCGGAAAGAAAGGGCGTCCTCTTGAAAATAGCAGATACCCTGGTGCAGCGTGCGGATGAGATAACCTCAGCCAATGTAAAAGACGTGGCAGCGGCAAAGAAAAAAGGCCTCTCAAACGCGATGATAGACAGGCTGATTCTTGATGACCAGCGGATCGAGACCATGGCAGCTGGAATTCGCGAGATAGCAGGACAGCCGGATCCGGTCGGTGAAATTGTGCGGATGTGGACGCGCCCCAACGGCCTGCAGGTCGGCAAAATGAGGATTCCCCTCGGGGTGGTCGGCATCATCTACGAATCCCGGCCCAATGTTACGGCGGACGCCGCGGCCCTGTGTATCAAGTCGGGGAACGCGGTTCTCCTGAGGGGCGGCTCCGAGGCCCTGGAATCGAACCTTGCCATCGGCAGGATTATCCAGGGCGCCCTGAAAGAAAAGGGGCTTTCCGAAAACGCGGTCCAGGTGATTCCCATCGCGAACCGTGAGGCCATTTTTGAGCTTGTTCAACTTGAAGACCTCGTGGACCTGATCATTCCGAGGGGCGGCGAGGGGCTCATCCGCTTTGTCGTGGAAAATTCAAAGATCCCCGTTATCAAACACTACAAGGGGGTCTGTCACGTATTCGTGGATGAAACAGCGGACCTCGACATGGCCACGGCGATCTGTATCAACGCCAAGGTGCAGCGGCCCGGAGTCTGCAACGCGATGGAAACACTTCTCGTTCACGAAGGAATCGCGAAAGCCTTTCTGCCCGGGATGGTGAAAAAGTTCAGAGACCTCGGTGTGGAAATTCGGGGATGCGAAAAGACCCTGGCCCTCTGCCCCGGAGATGTCGTACCCGCAACGGAAGCGGATTGGCCGACGGAATACCTGGATCTCATCCTTGCCGTTCGGGTTGTTGCCAATATCGACGAGGCCATCTCTCATATCACAACCTACGGGTCCGCGCACACGGAATCAATTGTGACGAAGGATTACGCCAACGCGCAGGCCTTTCTGAAACGCGTCAATTCCTCCGTTGTCCTCGTCAATGCCTCCACCCGTTTCAGCGACGGCCAACAGCTCGGACTGGGCGCGGAAATAGGCATCAGTACCACCAAGCTCCATGCCTTTGGCCCGATGGGGGCTCAGGATTTGACGACCACGAAATTTATTATCTATGGCGAGGGCCAGGTAAGGCCCGCATGACAGCGGCGAAACGTATCGGGCTGTTTGGCGGCACCTTCAACCCTGTCCATCTCGGGCATCTCAGGGCGGCGGAAGAGGTGCGGATGGCCTTTGGGCTTCTGAAGGTTGTTTTCATGGTTTCCGCTATTCCCCCGCATAAGGATCCGGGGCGTATTGCCGGGGCCGAGCACCGCTATACCATGACCCGTATGGCCCTGGATGGCAACCCTTATTTTGAAGTCTCTGATTTCGAGATGAAAAAAAAGGGGGTCTCCTACAGTATTGACACGGTTTTCTGGATGAAAAAACACTATCCGGGCGAACTTTTTTTCATTGTAGGTCTGGATGCCTTTCGTGAAATTGCCACCTGGCACCGCTATGACGAGCTTCTTGCGCTATGCCATTTTGTCATCATGACGCGGCCGGGTTATCACCGGTTTGCCCTCGAGGATGTCCTGCCCGCTTCCATTACAAACCGCTACACGTACGACCGCAGGCACGATTCCTTTATCCATCCATCAGGCAATAAAATTTACCATCAGAGTGTCACCCTGATGGACATTTCCTCCACGAATATTCGGGAGCTTCTTCATGAAAACCGTCCCATTCGCTATCTCGTCCCGCGGTCTGTTGAAACCTATATTGAAGACCACCGTCTTTACAGGCTTGACCTGAAACCCTGATATCCACACGCTCATTGCAAAAAAATTTTCAGATTCTGATTGACAAGTCAGGGGACTCCGTGTACATGTAAAAGTGAAATTGAGGAATTTCGGCAAGGCTTCTGGCAATCCTTCTCGTCAAGGGGGAGATGTGTGAATCAATTATCAATTATAAGGGAGGCAAAGACATGAACAGCGTATTGGTACGTCCTGAAAGGTGTATCGGGTGCCGGCATTGCGAGGTGGCGTGCGCCCTTGAACATTCCCAGTCAAAGACCCTGTTGGGGATGATTACGGAAATGCCAAGATCCGCGCCACGTATCTTCGTGGAAACGGGAATTAGTTTTCTCACCTTTCCCAACAGGTGCCAGCATTGTGATCCCGCGCCGTGCATGCAGGTCTGTCCGACGAAGGCCATTTACCGGGAGGAGGAAACAGGCGCGGTCCTTGTCAACGAAGAAAAATGTATCGCCTGCGGCGGCTGCGCCATGGCGTGCCCCTTTGGTATTATCCAGTTCAGATTTCAACCGGTGGTGGACAGGGAAGTCAATACGAAATGCGATTTTTGCATCGAACGGCAGAAGGCGGGCAACATTCCTGCCTGTGTCGAGGCGTGTAAAACAGGCGCCCTGGAATTCGGGGATATGAATACGCTGGTCCGGCAGAACCGGAAAGATTTCAGCCTGCGTTTTCTGAAATCCAAAGGTCCGGAGGTCGAGGCTGTCAAGGTGCCGGAGAACATCCTGGCATTTCGAAAGATCATGGAAGAAGTCGCGAATATAGGTCCTTTCAAGGGCGAATAAATAAGAAGGGGAGAGATGATTATGTATATGGATCCGGAAAGTTTGAAGAAAGAAGTAGAGAGACGGGCCCTGGATAAAACCGATCAGGAAATTGTTGAAAAGGCCCTGGTTGAGGGTGTCGAAACCGCGTGGGACAGGCTTGAAAAACAGCAGCCTCAGTGTGGATTCGGCCAGTTAGGGCTTTGCTGCAACCGGTGTGTCATGGGACCCTGCCGCATTGACCCCTTCGGCGGAGAGCCAAAGCGCGGGGTTTGCGGGGCAACGGCCGACCTTATCGCCGCGAGGAACCTGCTCGATGACCTGATGGTAGGCGCCGCGGCCCATTCGGATCACGGCCGCGAAGTGTTGGAAGTCCTGATGGAAACGGCGGAGGGCAAGGGCCAGGGATATCAGATCCTCGATGAGGAAAAGCTGAATCTTGTCGCCGGGGAATACGATATTGACGTCAAGGGAAAGAAAAAAGAGGCCATTGCCAGGGAGCTGGCGCTGGCGATGCTCGAGGAATTCGGAACCCTTAAAAACAAAATTCAACTGGTTGAGAGGGCGCCTGAAAAAACGAAGGAAATGTGGGCAAAGGCGGGAATTGTTCCCCGGAGCGTAGATCGGGAGATCGTCGAAGCGGCGCACCGGATTCACATGGGCGTCGGGGCGGACTATATCAATATCCTCCTTCATGCCCTGCGAACCTCTCTTTCCGACGGATGGGGCGGTTCCATGATGGCCACAGAGGCCTCCGATATTCTGTTTGGCACGCCCGTCCCGGTGGAGGCCCTCGCGAATCTTGGCGTCTTGAAGAAAGACGAGGTCAATATTGTCCTTCACGGGCACAACCCCATCCTTTCCGAGATGATTGTGCAGGCATCCTACGATGCGGATCTCAAGAAATCGGCAAAGAAAAAGGGTGCGAAAGGCATCAATCTCGTGGGGATGTGCTGCACGGGGAATGAACTGCTGATGCGCCACGGTATTCCCCTCGCGGGCAATGAACTCGACCAGGAACTGGCCATTGCCACCGGCGCCGTGGAAACGATGGTCATCGATTACCAGTGTATCTTTCCCTCCATTACCGAAACGGCAAAATGCTACCATACAAAGGTTATCTCCACGAGCGAGAAATCAAAGGTCCCCGGCGCGACTCATATCGAGTTTAAGCCGGAAACGGCCCTCGATTCCGCCAAAGAGATTATCCGTCAGGCGATTGAAAATTATCCCAACCGCGACGCCAATCGGGTCAAAATCCCCGCCGGCCCGGTGAAGATGGTCGCCGGTTTCTCGGAAGAAACTATCCGGAAGGCCCTCGGCGGGACCTACAAACCCCTGATTGACGCGATTGTGGCGGGAAGCATCCGCGGCGCGGTCGGCATCGTCGGCTGCAACAACCCGAAGATTAAACAGGACTACGGGCACATTATGCTTGGCAAGGAACTGATTAAACGCGATATCCTCGTGGTTGAAACCGGTTGCGCGGCCATCGCGAGCGGCAAGGCCGGCCTGTTGCTTCCCGAGGCGGCGGAGATGGCGGGCGAGGGCCTTAAGGCCGTGTGCAAGGCGCTCGGGGTTCCCCCCGTCCTTCACATGGGATCCTGTGTCGATTGTTCCCGGATTCTCATGCTGGCCGCGAATATCGCTAAAGAACTAAATGTGGGAATCGAGGACCTGCCCCTCGGCGGCGCAGCGCCGGAATGGTATTCGCAGAAGGCCGTTTCCATTGGGGCGTATTTTGTCGCCTCCGGTGTTTACACGGTCCTGGGCCTGCCGCCCAAGGTCTTCGGGAGTGTGAATGTCCTGGACCTGCTTGCGAATAAGCTGGACGGCGTGGTGAATGCCGCCTTTGCCGTGGAACCTGATCCGGTCAAGGCCGCGGACCTCCTCGAAGCAGTCATTGAAAAGAAGCGGAAAGGCCTCGGGATATAGATGGAGACGGCCCGTTTAAACGAAATCGTTGAAAGCTACCCCACGCCCACGGGTAAGATACTCGGTATCCTCGAACAGGTGCAGCGCGAGGACGGGTATCTGCAAAAGGACGTGCTGAAGACTCTCGCGGAAAAACTGGAAGTCCCGCTTTCCGAACTCTACAGTATCGCCACATTCTATTCCTTCTTCACGCTCGAGAAACTCGGCCGGCACGTGGTAACCGTCTGCATGGGAACCGCCTGCCACGTCCGAGGCGCGCCGGCGCTCGCGGATACGCTCAAGGCCCTGCTCAAGGTGGAAGAAGATGAGACAACGCAGGACGGAAAGTTTCAATTGACCACGGCTGATAACGACTTTACCGTGACATCGGCCCGCTGTTTCGGCGCGTGCAGCATGGCGCCCGTCCTGCGGGTCGACAATAAAATCTTCGGATACATGACCCCGGAAAGGATTCCCGCGGTCCTGAAACAGTTCGGCTGGGAGGAAGATACCCATCAAAACGCTTAAAGACCTTCAGAAAACACAAGGCCAGGGCCGCGAAAAGCTCTTTCCGGGAAAACCCCGCATCGCGGTCGGACTTGCCACCTGCGGGATTGCGGCAGGGGGTGACCGTGTCTATGATGCCCTGAAGGCTGCCCTGGAAAAACACGCCCTCAATGCGCAACTCACCCGCGTGGGCTGCATCGGATATTGCCGGGAAGAACCCCTCGTTAATATTCATCTCCCCGGAAAACCGCTCATTATCCTCCATCGGGTCACGGAAAAAGACGCGGAAGAGATTGTCCGGGCCGTGGCCGCGGGAGAGGTCCCCCGCAAACTTTCCCTGTGCCGTATCAATGACTGGGACCCCCTCGTGGGGGAAAAACTCCTCTTTGGTGAGGGATTTCAGGACGTCCCCGCCTACGCGGAGATTCCCTACTTTGCCCCCCAGAGAAAGGTTGTTCTTCGGGACGCGGGCCTGATTAACCCGGAAGATATCGACGAATACATCGCGGTGGGCGGCTACAGCGCGCTTTACAAGGCCCTTACCAGAATGTCCCCGGATGACGTTATCGAAGAAGTAAAGGCCTCCGGCCTGAGAGGCCGGGGCGGCGCGGGATTTCCCACCGGCCTGAAGTGGGGATTCACAAAAAAGGAAAAGAGCTCGACGAAATATATCATCTGCAACGCCGACGAAGGGGATCCGGGGGCCTACATGAACCGGAATGAGATGGAAAGCGACCCCCACATGATTCTCGAAGGGATGCTGATTGGGGCGTATGCCATCGGCGCCCGGGAAGGGGTTCTCTATATCCGCGCGGAATATCCCCTCGCTATTCAGCGCCTCGAAAAAGCCATCGGCCAGGCGCGGGATTATGGCCTTTTAGGCGAAAACATCTTCGGGGCTGATTTCAGTTTTACCCTGACCATCGCGGAAGGCGCCGGGGCCTTTGTCTGCGGAGAGGAAACAGCCCTGATTGCCTCTATCGAAGGGGAAACCGGCCGTCCCCGTCCCAGGCCGCCCTTTCCCGCGCAAAAGGGCCTGTGGGGCATGCCCACCAACATCAACAACGTGGAAACGTGGACGAACATCCCCGTCATCATCAATCGGGGCGGCGCGTGGTTTTCAAAGATAGGCGGTGAACGCAACAGCGGGACCAAGGTCTTTTCCCTCGTGGGAGAGGTCGACCGGGTCGGCCTGGCAGAGGTTCCCCTGAGCACCCCCATCCGAACCATGGTCTATGACATCGGAAACGGCGGCATCGAAGGGAAGGCCATCAAAGCGGTTCAGACCGGCGGCCCCTCCGGCGGCTGCATCCCCGCTTCTCTTTTTGATACCCCCATGGATTACGAACACCTGACCGCCGTGGGGTCCATTATGGGTTCCGGCGGTGTGGTGGTGATGGACGCGGGGACCTCCATGGTGGACACAGCGCGTTTTTTTATCGGGTTTACCAATGAGGAATCGTGCGGCAAGTGCGTCCCCTGCCGGGAGGGCCTTAAACACATGCTCATGATTCTGGACAAAACCCTGGCGGGCAAGGCAACGGAGACGGATATGCAAACCCTCGAAGAACTTTCGGGTGTGATTAAAAACGCCTCCCTGTGCGGTTTGGGTCAGACGGCCCCCAACCCCGTCCTCTCAACGCTCCGGTATTTCAGGGATGAATACAACACACTTTTGAAAAAGGCTCGAAAATGACGATACAGATTACAATCAACGGGAACCCCTGTTCGTCGGAAGCGGGTGAAAGCGTCCTGACCATCGCGCGGCGGGAAGGCGTGGAAATTCCCGCTTTCTGCCATGACGAAACCCTCGCCCCCTACGGGGCCTGCCGGATGTGTCTCGTGGACGTCGTCAGCGGGCCGAAAAAGGGCGTGACCACCGCCTGCACCCTCCAGGCCATGGACGGGCTGGAAATTATCACCGACACCCCCGAGATCCTCCGGCTGCGGAAGGTCCTTCTGGAGCTCTACCTCGCCCAGGCGCCTAAATCCAAGACGATTAAGGCCCTGGCGGCACAGCACGGTATCAAAAAAACCCGATTCGCGAAAAAGGTTCATCCTGAAGACCCCTTGCAGGGTCAATGCATCCTCTGCGGCCTGTGTGTCCGCGTCTGCCGGGACATTATGGGCGCCGGCGCGATAAGCTACATCGGCCGCGGTCAGTTCACCGAAATTAACACCCCCTTCTACGAGGAAAATGACGCCTGCCTCGGCTGCGGCGCCTGTGCCCAGGTCTGCCCGACACAGGCCATTGCCTTTGAGGATATCACCGGCACCCGCGTCATGAAATCATGGAGCGAAACAAAGGTGCCGCTCAAACAATGCGCCGCCTGCGGGAATTACTTCGCCCCGGTCCCCTTTACCGCCTACGCCTATGAAAAACTCGATCCGGCCATCCGCGATGAGATTCGGGACCTGTGTCCCGATTGTCGGAGAAAAGAAATGACGAGAAAGGCGATACTGCTGAGAGCGGAGGGAGTAGGGAGATAAAAAAAGGACTGAGTTTTGAGTTCGGGGCTCCGGCGGGATAAAAGACGGGCGGAAGGCTAAGGGCTAAGGGCAAAAGGATAAATTGCGTGCAGGAAAATCATCTCGAAATTATTTTTGAAGATATCCGTGAAAAGCTTGACCTGGTTCTGGAAGGCAATGCCGCCCTGGATAGTAAGCTCGACCGCCGTTTCGATCAGTTAGACGGGAAGATCGAACTCAACAGCGTCAAGATCGAGGCACTGAATGAGAAAATCGATTTGGTGGCGCAGAGGCTTACCAAACGTATCGATCCCGGGGATCAAAAACTGGCTGAACGCATTGACTCTGTGGAACAGAACCTCACAGAAAAGATTGACGCAGTAGCGGAAGATCTCAGGGTGCATCGCCGGGATACCGAGGCCCATCCAGCCTTCAGGCGTGTGCCAGGAGAAGGCAATATAAGCGGAGCCTGTCAGGGGAGGATTTATTGAAATTATTCAAGCGCTCAAGCCCGGATTAAAAGGAGAACGTTAAACATGAAATATCATTCAGATATCAGCCAGCTTATAATTGATAAGGCAAAGTCTTTGGGAGCTTCCCTTGCTGGTGTAGCTAAAGTGAGTTTGCTCAAGGAGTCACCATCAAGCTTGGTTGCGCCCAAGATAGCTCAATATTCAGGTGTCGGAACGCGTGATGCGTTGAATGGGCTAAGACCCGGAGAAATTGCCTGGCCTCCTAATGCCAAATCCGCCATCATAATTGCGGTTGAGCACCCTGAGTCAAGACCAGAGATGGATTGGTGGTTCGGGACAAAAAATCCTCCCGGCAATCTTATTCTTATACGTATAAACAAAGAGTTATCTCAATGGATAGAGGATACCCTCCACATCAAAACTCATAAACTCCCTTATCATGTTGAGAAGGGTGGTATCTACCTGAAAGATGCGGCTGCCCTGGCAGGGCTGGGGTGTATCGGAAGAAATAATCTGCTTATCACACCAGATTTTGGACCCCGCGTGAGGCTCAGAGGCATGCTTCTGGAAGAAGATATTGAACCCACGGGCCCCATCAAATTTGATCCCTGTGAAGGGTGTGCGGAATTCTGCAGGTTAGCCTGTCCCCAAAGTGCCTTCAGCCAGACAGTTTTTTCAGAAAAAGAAATGGGGACGGATCACCTGCCTGGTAGAGACGGAACGTTCAGCAGGGTGATATGCAATGTGCAGATGGAAAAGGATATAGCCGATGCAAGAGAGGAAAGGCCTTACCCGGAAAGCGGTGAGCTGGTAAAAATTATTAAGTACTGTCGCCGTTGTGAGCTTGCTTGTCCCGTAGGCAGGTAGG
>JANTFN010000038.1 GCA_024763435.1 Thermodesulfobacteriota bacterium
TGGACATTTTTGGTGGGGTGGAATGTGGGGATTTCCGATCTTCATGCCGATTATCATGCTGATTTTTTGCCTGGTCATTATTTCCCTGATTTTCGGTCGTGGCCGTTTCTGGGATTCAAGACGCAATGATGGCAAAAAGAATATCGGCGACGGCGAAACGGCGTTGGAAATTCTTAAAAAACGTTATGCCCGGGGTGAGATAACAAAAGAGGAATTTGATCATATGCGAAAGGATATTGCTTAAAACACTCATTTAATCCCTTCAAACAGCTCGTTTATTTTTTCCCTCTCATCAGGTATGTTGCAAGAAAAAATAAAGGATAAATTGTATGATTCGAAAAACGCTGATGCGGATCAAGCAGTATCTCTACCTGTTTGTCGCGGTGGATTTT
Source organism: Thermodesulfobacteriota bacterium (assembly GCA_024763435.1). Lineage (GTDB taxonomy): Bacteria > Desulfobacterota > S145-22 > S145-22 > S145-22 > JANTFN01. The sequence continues at coordinate 393 of JANTFN010000038.1, forward strand.
ATCTGCGCCCTCGTCGTGGGATCCCATCTGAACATGAAGTCTCTCAACATCAAACCCGTCAGTTTGATCGCGGTTTTTATCATGCTGTACCCCATGCTGACGGGCATGGCCGTGGAACGAGTCAGAACGGCCGGCAAAAACTATAAACTCATTATCAGCACCCTTTTTCTTGCCTTTATCGTAGCCTCTGCCACGGCCTTTTTTATTTCGAGAACCCTCCTCGCGCAGGAGCCGGATCTCGCCCTCGCCATGGTTCTGGTCGGCGCCATTCCCTGTTCCAATATGTTGATTGGCTGGGCCGGTATCGCAGACGCGAGCGTGGAAGACGCTATTGTTATCGCGGTTGCCGGCCTCCTTTTATTGCCTTTACTGTCGCCGGTCCTGGTGCGGATCAGCGGAAACGCCATTATTCCCATTCCTACCCTCCGGCTTGCCGGGCACCTGCTGCTTTACATTATTCTTCCGCTTGTCCTTGGATATATCACGCGAAAACGCATTATCACTGTTAAGGGAAAGCCTTATTTTATGGAACTTAAAAAGGTCTTTCCAGGCATATCCGCCACCGGTATTCTCCTCATCATCTTTTTTTCTGTTGCCAAGGTGGCCGACATCATCCTTCATAAGCCCGTTCTTTTCCTCATCGTGGCCGCCGCCCTGTTCACCTACTATCTAATCCAGCTTGTAATAGCTATTCTTGCCGTCAAAGCCCTTCGGTTTCCCTATGAACAGGGGATTATTCTGTTGCTGGGCGCCACAGCCAGTTCTCAGGCCATCTCGCTGGCGATTGCCGCGACAATGTTCAGCAGTCTGACGGTTTTTGCCCTTTCTTTGAAACCCATGCTCCAGGTGTTCTTTATTCTGGGAGTGATATATGGCCTGGGGCCGTGGCTGAAAAAATTCTGGGGAACTTCCGCGCAGAGGGATGGTAATTTGATATAGATTTACCTGAAAGAAACCTGCCCCCCAGAGCCCGAAAGAGCCCTCACAGGGACAGGTGTGAAACCACTTTCCGTCTATCTTTTGATTCTGGAAACCGTCAATCTAAGGGCGTCTGCCTTGCTGTTTTTGACGGTTCGCCTGATAAAAATATCTGATGGGCTGACACTTTTCCCATAGTATGTCTGGTTCCAGCCATCCTTGGCAGTGATAACAGAACCCTCCAGGCTTACGCCTGCGAAGGCCCCTTTGGATAAAACGAAGGAAAGAATATCGGTTAATTTCCCTTCGGCACCTGTCCCGACCGGCCCCGCGGCAATACCGACATCCCCGCCCAGTTTGAAGGAAGTGCTCATGAGGGCATCCAGTCCCTTCTGTGTCATAACCATCATAACGACCTCGGAGACCTTCCCACCGATCTGAAGGCCCAGGGAAAAGGATCCCATTGTGTAGAAGGCAGGATAGCTCCATTCCCCGGTTTTTTTATCCCGTGCCAGCGCCACGCCGTTTCCGCCCGAAGCGCCAATAACAAACGCCCCTTTTATCCTGTTCGGAAAAATAATAAGGGCCTCCGCCCGCTGCATATGGGTCCGGGCCCATTCCATGTTGGGGTCCGCAAGAACATGCTTTACGACCCAGGTCGCCTTGTCAATCAGTTCCTGCTGGCTGGAATAATCGCCGCCGGCCCATCCCGTTTGAACCAGAGGAGCGACGCCAAGCAGCGCGGCCAGGGTTATCGTCAGGAAAATCCGCTTGAACAGGGGCATTCTGATTCTCTTACTCATAGTTTCCTCCACAGCTTTAAGGTTTTACCATTAATTATTTTTATCATACAATTATTTAAAGGGCAATATGGCTGTTTTCCAAAAAAAGGTTTACTAAGGTCGCTGATCAATAACCCTTTTCGCCTTGCCTTCGCTGCGTTCGATGACTTTGTAAGGCACGATTCTGACACGTGCTGAAAGTCCGATTGTTCCTTTAATCCGACTCTGGATTTTGGCCTCAATTTCCTTGAGTTTTGCGTCTCCAAGGGCATAGATTTCTCTTCTCGCTTCAACATCAATGGCAAGCCGGTCGAGGTATCCTTTTTTGCTGACGATAATCACATACTGCGGGCTGACCTCTGGAATTTCGAGAAGAATACTTTCAATTTGAGAGGGAAAGAGATTAACACCATTGACAATCAGCATGTCATCCGATCGTGCCGCAACCCGCTCCATTTTGAGCAGGGTCCGACCGCAGCCGCAAGATTCTCGGCGCAGCCGCGTTAAATCCCGAACCCGGTAGCGAATCAGCGGCATGGCCTCTCGCTGGATCGATGTCAACACAAGTTCCCCCTCTTCTCCCATGGGCAGGGGCTCCTCCGTGACCGGGTCAATAATCTCGGCAATATAATGGTCTTCATTAATATGAAGGCCGCTTTTTTCGCTGCACCCGAAGGCCACGCCCGGCCCGCCCATTTCGGTAAGGCCATAAGATTCCATGGCCTTGATTCCGAGCCGTTCTTCAATTTCCCGACGCATTTCTTCCGACCAGGGCTCCGCGCCGAAGACACCCACACGGAGAGAAGAATCCCGAAGATTTATCCCCAGCTCCGAGGCCTTTTCAGCAATAGTCAGGGCATAAGAAGGCGTCGAGAAAATGACGGTTGTTCCAAAATCCTTTATCAGGATTATCTGGCGTTCTGTCTGTCCGGACCCGGAGGGGACAACCGTCGCGCCAAGGGTTTCCGCGCCGGCCAGAAAACCCATCCCGCCGGTAAACAATCCCATATTGTAGGCATTCTGGCATATATCCGAGGGGCGGACGCCCGCCGCCCACAGGGTTCTTGCCATAAGCTCGCCCCATTGCAGCATGTCATTTCTGGTGTATCCCCCGGTGATGGGTTTTCCTGTTGTTCCGGAAGAGGCGTGAATTCGGATACAGTCCTGTTTCGGTATGGAAAAAAGGCCAAAAGGGTAGTTCTCCCGCAGGTCCGATTTAATCGTGAAGGGGAGACGGGAAATATCTTCGAGGGACTGGATATCTTCCGGGGCAACCCCATATTCATCAAATTTTATGCGGTAAAAAGGGACCTTTTCGTAGACCCGCGCGACCGTCTGTTTCAGGTATTTCAGCTGCAGGGTCCGCAGGTCCGCTTCCGGCATTGATTCTGTTTTTTCGTCCCAGTATTTTTTCATATCATGCCCCCGGCCATCCCTTCCCGGCCTTTCCCATAAAAACCTTATCGGTTTGCGATACGCTAAATTTTAAAGCTTTCCTTCATGCCGGCATACTGTTTCCGCAATTTTGGTTTTTCTATCTTGCCGGTTGGGTTCCTTGGAACGTTGTCGAAAAAAACCTTACGCGGTCGCTTATAACGGGGAAGCTTTTCGCAGAATTCGAAGAAAGCCTCTTCGCTAAGGGTTTTTCCGGCCTTTAACTGGACAATGGCCGCAACGATTTCCCCGAGGCGTTCATCCGGAATGCCGATAACCGCAGCGTCGCTGATAGCGGGGTGTTCATGAAGAAAATCCTCAATTTCCACCGGGAAGATGTTTTCACCGCCCGTGATAATCACATCCTTTTTCCTGTCAACCAGCCAGATAAATCCGTCTTCATCCTCCCGCGCGATATCCCCTGTCAACAGCCAGCCATCGAACAGGGTTCTGGCGGTCGCTTCGGGATTTTTGTAGTATTCCTTCATAACCCCCGGCCCTTTAATCATGAGCTCTCCAGGCTGGCCCTGTTGAACAGGCTTACGATCCAGATCCGTAACCCTGGTTTCCCAGTCAAATCCCGGGATGCCTATCGCGCCAACCTTGTGTTCGTTTCCCATGCCGAGATGGACGCACCCTGGCCCGGTGCTTTCGCTGAGGCCGTAATCCGTATCGTAATCCTGGTTTGGGAAGACCTTTTTCCATTGTTTAATCAGCGCGGGAGGAACAGGCTGGGCGCCAATGTGCATCAGACGCCACTGATCGAGGGTATAGTCATCAAGAGAAACGTCTCCGTTTTCAATGGCGATAAGAATATCCTGCGCCCACGGGACAAGCAGCCAGACGATGGTGACTTTTTCCTCGGAAACAGCCTCTAAAATCCATTGCGGCTTAATCCCTTTCAGGATAACAGCCGGCGCGCCAACAATGAAATTTCCGAACCAGTGCATCTTGGCACCCGTGTGATAGAGGGGCGGGATGAGCAGAAAGTTGTCTTCATGTTCCTGGAGGTGATGCCGGTTTTCGGTAATACAAGCCGATTCAAGATTTTTATGTGTCAACAAAATCGGTTTGGGCTGCCCTGTTGTCCCGGAGGTAAAATAAAGCCCGGCCTCATCTTCGTAGTGGAGATCAGCCTTAACAGGAGCCGCTTTTCCATCGGCAAGGACCGCCTTGAAATTTTCGGCGTTTGACGGTGTTGTTTCCCCAACGAAAAAATAGGTTTCAATTGACTCAAGGTCATCAAGAATCGCATCGACCCTTTCCGTAAACTGTTCCCCATAGATCATCGCCTTTGCCTCCGCGATTTTCGCGCAGTAGAGGATATCCTCCGAGGAAAAACGGAAATTCAAGGGAACCGCCCAGGCCCCTGTTCGCAAAATACCGAAGTAGGCCGGCAGCCATTCAAGGCAATTCATCATCAGGTGAATAACCTTATCCCCCTTTTGTATCCCCTTTTCAATCAGGGCGTTGGCAAACTTGTTGGCCTGGTCGTCAAATTCCTTCCAGGTCATTGTCTTGCGAATTCCTTTTTCAGGGTCCCGCTCAATCAGAGCAATTTCATTTCCGTACATTCTCGCGTTTCTCTCAAGTATTTCCGTAATCAACATCCTTCATTCTCCTTTTTATGACAGTTTTTCAGGTTCTTTCCGAAAGGTACCCATTTTTCAACACATTGCATTACCGTCTATTCCTGACTTTCTGTTGCGTCATTTTCTTTTGTTTCCACATCAAAATCCATTTTAACCGAGAGAATTCCACCGCCTTCCCGTAAAAATTTCGCCGCCGGATAGTGTTTTTTAAAGACATGAATCATGGGCGCGTTTTCCTCCATGACTGTGGCGGTAAAGCCCCTGTAACGATTCTCTTTCGCGATTTTTTCAAGGCGTTTTATCAAAAAAGTTGAAATTCCCATACCCTGGAAGGTCTCCCGCACAATAAAGGCAAGCATGGCATAGTCAGGTGTTTCGGGATCGTAGGCGTATCTTCCGATGGCGATAATTTCCTCCACCCCTTCCGTCTGAATGATTCCCACAATGGCCATATCCTTCCCATACGAGATATTTGCCCATTTCTGTGCCCTTTCGTGGGGCCATTCGCGCACATTCTGAAAAAACCGGTAATAGATCGATTTTTCCTCGAGTTTGTAAAAAAAGTTTCGGCTCATAAACTCGTCGCTGGGACGAATGGGCCTGAAATGGACTTTGGTACCATCGGAAAGGGTGTGATCCGAGGCATAGCGCTCCAGCGCCATCCAGTCTTCCTTTGAGGGCGCTATCTGGTCTTTGAAGATGTAATGGTGCCCTTTCGCCTTTTCCATGAGGGATTTTCTAAAACGTGGGTGAGCGACCTGCACCAGTTCCATCACCCTTTGATAAATATCCTTCCCGTAAAGCTGGGCGATGCCATATTCTGTAACAACATATTTCGTATCCGCGCGTGTATTGGTAACCCCCGCCCCTTCACTCAGGTGGCTGACAATCCTGGATACGGTCCCCCCTTTTGCCGTGGAAGGAAGGGCAATAATGGGAATACCCCCTTTTGAGCGGTTTGCCCCCCGGATGAAATCAACTTGATCGCCCATGCCACTGTAAAAGGTGTATCCGAGAGAATCCGCGCAGACCTGCCCCGTAACGTCAACTTCAAGGGCGGTGCTGATGGAAACGAGGTTTTCATTTCTGGCAATGATATTCGGATGATTGACGTATTCGGAAGGGCGAAATTCCACCATCGGGTTGTTGTTTACAAAGCGGTAGAGCTTCTCCGTTCCCATGGCAAGGGAGGTGATTATTTTCCCGGGATGGAAGTTCTTTTTCTTGTTCGTGATAACCCCTTTTTCAATCAGCTCGAGGAATCCGTCAGAAATCATCTGCGTATGGACTCCGAGGTCTTTTTTGTCTTGCAGGAAAGCGAGCACCGCATTGGGTATCTGACCAAAACCGACTTGAAGGGTTGCCCCGTCTTCAATAAGCCGTGACGCGAAATACCCGATCCGCCGCGCCGTTTCATTCAGGGCAGGGGGAATCGTCTGGTAGAGGGGTTCTTCAAAAGGAACCATCAGGTCAATTTCATCGACGTGAATAAAACTGTCGCCCCACGTTTTCGGCATCTGCGGGTTTACCTGAGCAATCACCAGCTCGGCGTTGCTGACCGCGGATTTCGCGATATCAACAGAAACGCCGAAGCTGCAGAAACCGTGTTCATCAGGCGGCGTAACCTGAATTAACGCCGTATCGATACTGATGCGCCTTGAATCAAAAAGCGATGGAATTTCAGAAAGATAGGCGGGAACATAATTAATTTTTCCCTCTTCCGCGGCCTTGCGAAGGCTGAGACTCACAAAAAAGGCGTTGATGGAAAACCTGTTTAGAAAGTCTTCCTTATCAAGGTATTTTCCAAGCGTGAAGGGCAGGATCTGAAAAAGTTCCAAATCCCGCGCGTCCGGGTAGGTAACAAGATGCTGAAGAAGGTGTTGGGGTTCGCCGCAACCTGTTTCAATAAATATTCTGCTGCCGCGTTTTATTTTTTTCAAAGCCTGATCGGCTTTTTTGATCTTGCGCGGGAACCGGTCCTTCAGCATGGCAAAGAGAACCCCGCTGGGATCTCGGTCTGTTACGAGGGAGAATAAACTGTTTTCAACCATCTCTATCCATAATGGTTTAAAATTTAACTTTATCGGGAACCTTGAATTTTTGCTCCCGAAAAACGCCCCTGAAATCTACCAAACCTGTTTTCCAAACCTAATTTAGGGAAAAGAGGGAACAAAGTCAAGCTATCTTTTTTGACAAGTGCTCACAACTCTGTTAGGATTCATTTAATAAAAGGAAGAGGTAACTAAATGGATAGTGATTTAATATGGCTGCTGGTAATCGTAGGCGCGTGGTTCGTTCTTAACAAGTTTGTATTCCCCAAAATGGGGGTTTCAACCTGAATGAGCGATGCCTGCAGTATCGAGGATCGATACAAAGATAAGAAAAAAACAAAAAAAACGTTTCCGGGAGGAAAATAACACGTGATTGACGCCAGATACTTTTTAAAATCTGGCGAAAATGCAAAGAAATTTCCTGATATTACCTGTTGACACAGGCGAAAACCAGTATTAAATTTAGTTAAATTAGAAGGAGGTTAACAGAGGTGCCGATTTATGAATTTAAATGTAAAAATTGTGGTCATGAATTTGAAATTATTATGCGGGCAAGCGCCAGCAAGGAGGACGTAACATGCCCTAAATGCCAGACTAAGAACCCGGACAGGCTGATGTCATCATTTTCCGCCGGTTCCGCTTCAAGCGGCAGTGGATTCTCGGCGGCAAGCTCGTGCGGAAGCAGCGCTTTTTCGTGAGCGGGCTAAGATCGCACCAGGTGGTGCTGTTGGAGAATGAGGCCGGGTGGAATTTTTCATCCGGTCATTTTGCATGTATCAAAAATTTTGGATCAATATTTGACATCAGGTCAGGATTGAAGTATAGGTACGCTTAGCTTGAAAGGCTGGTTAAAGGAGGGAAGGTTTTTGGCGCAGTACAGTGATGATTTTAGAGATGACGAAATGGTGTATGATTTAATTCTAACAAATATTGTCCACCAAAATGCCTTGGTGGATTTACTCATCAGCAAAGGCATCATTACGAGGCAGGAGTTAAGAGCTGCCTTGAAAGAAAACGGCATGGATGTTGAAAATGAAAAAATCTATCCGGAAAAACCCGGAAGATTCCAGTAAGCGTAATAACCCGGCGGCGCGACAAAAAATTTGATCCGCCGCATTTCCGCATCAGTACAAATCCTTGGAAAAATTGGGGCCTGACTCAAGGCCGCTGCCTTCTTTGCGACAAGCGTGAATATTATTTCTTTCTATGAATCTCTTGACAATGGGGCTTGCCTTTGGGTATAGAAAAAACGAATTTTCCGCGATGTGCGGAATTCATATTTTATGGGACTATAATTTTTAAGTGAAACGACAATTTATCAAGGAGGAACAAGAATGCAGGCAATTGTAATCGGTGGATTGGGAGGTATGGGACAGGGGGTTGCCCGGGATCTCATTAAACAGGAAAAAATCACAAAAGTTACGCTGGGTGACATTATCACAGACCCGGAAAGGATGCAGGCGAAACTGCGGGCCAGCGATAAAATATCGCTCATCAAAATCGATGTAAACGATCATAACGGGTTGGTCGAGGCCATAAAGGGAAACGATGTTGTCGTCAACTGTGCCGGGCCGTTCTATAAGACGGCTGTGGCAGTAGCGCGGGCGGCGGTTGAAGCGAAGGTTAATTATATCGATATTTGTGATGACTACGAAGCCGTTCCCATCCTTTTTTCCTCCACGGATATCGACAAGGCCGCCAAAGAGGCCGGTGTAACCGTCCTGACAGGCATGGGCTCCGACCCGGGAACAAACAATGTCCTGGTCAAATGGTACGTGAACAAACTGGACAGCGTGGACGAAATTCACCTATTCTGGGTGGTCAGTATTGCCGAGCTCCACGGGGCTGCCTGGGATCACAGCCTTCACATGGTGACGGGTAAATTACCCCAGTATATCGACGGAAAGCTCGAATACGTGGAAGGGGGTACGGGCGAGGAAACGGCACAGTTCCTTGAGCCCCTCGGCACCTGTGTGGTTCGTTATGTGGGGCACCCGCAACCGATCACAATTCCGCGCTATATTGAAGGGGTGAAAAAGGTCATCATCAAGGGGGCCCTTATCCCATCATGGGTCGATGAATTGATTAAGGAGCAAAAGGATACAGGCTTCCTCAATTCGGAACCCGTTGACCTGAAAGGAACTCAGGTGGTCCCGTATGATCTGACCCTTAAACTCTGGGGAGATATTCCCAAAGGCAGAGATAACGGCCCGCAATCTTCCGGCCTGAAGGTCATTGTAAAAGGCGAGAGAGATGGAAAACGGGTGACCTACACAGCCGACATGGCAGGCAGAATGGCACCGGGAACGGGCCTCCCCGCCTCGATCGCCGCGCTTATGATGGACGATGGCCAGGTGACGGTAAAAGGCGTTGTCGCCCCGGAAGGTTGTATTGATCCGGAAATATTTCTTGCCGAGCTGGTCAAGCGGGGCGCCCGGATACATCAGTCTGAAACGGTAGAATCCCTCGTTACACTTTAAAAGGAGTACATTGCATGAAAGAGACAGGAAAACTTAACATAACAAAAAGCCTCAAACTCTTTGAAGAGGCGAGACAGGTTATTCCCGGTGGTGTCCTGGGCGCAAGGAAACCTAGTGATTTTATCATGGGCGAGTATCCCATTTTCCTTGAAAGTGGAAAGGGATGCCGATTAACCGATGTTGACGGAAATGAGTATATCGATTTTCTTTGCGGCTATGGCCCTATTATCCTGGGCTACCGGGAAGAAGAGGTGAACAATGCCGTTATTCAGCAGATGAATAACAAGGGGTTTTGCTTCAATCTCTCGCAACCCTACCAGAATATACTCGCGGAAAAGGTAAAAGAAATTATCCCCAGCGCGGAACTGAGTGTCTTTTTAAAAACCGGCTCCGATGCCACGACGGCAGCCATTCGCATTGCGCGGGCATATACAAACCGCATCAAGGTTATGCGATGCGGTTATCACGGATGGCATGACTGGTGTATCGAGATGAAAGGGGGAATCCCCGAGAAATTTTACGAGGATGTCTATGGGTTTCAATACAACAACCTCGATGAACTCGAAGACCTGATGAAAAAACATGGCGATCAGACAGCCGCCATCATCATGACCCCCTTCGGGCACCCCCTCCACCAGAAGATGCAGGAGCCGAAGCCGGGGTTCCTTGAAGGAGCCCGAAAGCTTGCCGACCAATACGGTGCTGTCCTGATTTTTGATGAGGTGCGAACCTGCTTCAGGCTCAGAATGGGTGGCGCGCAGGAACTTTATGGCGTAACCCCTGACCTGACGGTTCTCGGAAAAGGGATGGCCAACGGGTACGCGATCAGTGTTGTAACTGGAAAAAAAGATGTCATGATGACCGCGGAATCCAAGCTTTTTATCTCCTCCACGTTCTTCCCGAACAGCCTGCCGTATATCGCCGCGCTTAAAACGATTGAAATCCTGGAACGCGACAAGGTCCTTGACAATATCTGGGCAAAAGGCGGCCGTTTTCTGGAAAAAATACAGGCGGTGATTGACAAATATGACGTTGGGGCCGAGCTGAGCGGCGTTGCGCCGATGTTTTTTATCACCTTCAAACAGGATGAAAAGAAGACGCGAAGAGACCGACGGGATAATTTCTATACACAGCTTATCCGAAAAGGTTTCTTTTTCACCCCGCATCATCACGCGTACATCTGTTACAGGCATACCGAGGAAGACCTGAACAAAACCCTTCAGGCGATAGATGAATCCCTGGCGTATGTGCAGGATCAATATGTGCGTTAAGCCATGACGAACAACGATCATCTTTGATGATCTCGCAAAAACCGGGGTCAGGCTGGATAATGCAATCTATTCAGCCTGACCCCGGTTTTTCTTGCTTCTTTTCTTAATTTTCTGCCCATTCTCATCTCTCGGATTACATAATTTTTGTGATTCACAGGGCTATTTACCCCGTTCCCTTGACGAATTCCCTTTTATCGGGCAGGATAAAAAACAAATTACGAAGATTCTCTGAGGATATATGTCGTGTTTTTTCACCACTTTTTTAAAAAAAGGCCTCCTTTTGTACAACAGTTTGATCAATGCCGCGGACTTCATACACAGCCC
>JANTFN010000039.1 GCA_024763435.1 Thermodesulfobacteriota bacterium
GGACCGGTTATTATAGGCTTTTCATCTATTTGAGTGTCATATCCGCCATGATTTTTTATATATACGTGTTTGTTTTTGGCGGTGTCGGCAATACCGCGTTTGTCTGGTATTATACCTTTCCGCTTTTTTCCCTGTTTCTTCTTGGAACTATTCAGGGAAGTATCCTGACCTTAATTCTTTTCGCCGTGGCCCTGGCATTCTTTGTTGTAAACCCGAGCAAGCCATATTTCGCCACCTACCCCCTTGATCTGAAATTACGCTTTATCCCTTCTTTTATCTCAGTGTATATCTTTGCATACGTTTTTGAATACCTCCGCAAAAAGACGCAAGAAAAACTGGAGGCATCCCAATTTGAACTGGAGGGGAAGGTTATTGAGAGGACCGCCGAATTAAAACAGTTAAATGTCAGCTTGTTGGAGGAAATTAGAGAGAGGAAGCGCATGGAAAAGGCGCTTCAAAATTCCAATAATCTTTTTGTAACTGTGTTGAACAGTATTGCTGCAAACATATTTGCAGTCGATTTCAACACATATGAAATTCTATTCGTTAACAATGCCATGATCGATACTTTTGGGATGGATTTAACAGGAAAGATTTGCTGGCGCGATATTCGGCATCAAAAAGGCCCTTGCAGAAATTGTAATGACCTGCTTCACATGCTCTCAGAGAGTAAGAAAGAAAAAGTTTTTGTTACGGAAAGACAGGATCCAATAACAGGGAAATGGTATGTAGATTACGACAGAATGATTCGATGGATAGATGGCCGCGATGTCCGAATAAGTATGTCAGTAGATATTACAGAACGTAAGACGGCTGAAAAGGAACTTCAAAAATTAAAGAATGAGCTTGAAAATAAGGTGACACGGCGAACGGAGGAACTTGCTCAGAAAAATAAATCCCTTGAAAATGAAATAAAGGTGCGTTTGCGTGCCGAACGTGAGCTGGAAATGGCAAAGATCGAGGCTGAGGGGGCCAACCGCGCCAAGAGCGAATTTCTAGCCAACATGAGCCATGAGCTGAGAACGCCCTTGAATGCTATTATCGGTTTTTCAGAGGTTTTGATTGACAAATACTTTGGGGAGTTGAATCCCACACAGGAAGAGTATTTAAACGATGTGCTGTCAAGCAGTCGGCATCTCCTGGAACTGATAAACGATATCCTGGATCTTTCTAAGGTGGAAGCCGGAAAGTTCGAACTGGAACCCGCGGAGGTGGATCTGAAGGACCTTCTGGTCAACAGCCTCACCATGGTCAAGGAAAAGAGCCTCAAGCACGGCATCGAGATTTCACTGGATATAAATGGTATCCCTGAGGTTATTCAAGCCGATGAGCGAAAACTTAAACAGATCATGTATAATCTTCTGTCGAACGCAGTGAAGTTTACGCCGGATGGTGGGAGGATTCGCGTTACGGCAGATTTAGTCGATGAATCAAGGCTTCTTTCAGGACGTAGCCATGAAAGCGGTCCCGGCCAGTGGTTGCAGGCCCTGGAGCTGGGGAAAGGCTCTTCCATGAAATTCACGCGGGTATCCGTAACAGACACCGGTATTGGCATCAGAGCTGAGGATCTTGAAAGGATTTTCAACCCGTTTGAACAGGCTGAAGGTTCGGCAAGTCGCAGGTATCAGGGGACCGGGCTAGGGTTGTCCCTGACCAGGCGCCTGGTTGAACTCCATGGGGGTTATGTCTGGGCTGAGAGCGGCGGGGAAGGAAAGGGGAGCAGGTTTACCATAATTTTACCCTTGGTGTTAACGACATGAAAAACCCACTGAAAAATAATGAGCGAAGACGATATTTGTTGCTAAAAAACACCACATTAGCATCGGTAGGTTATGCGCTGCCGATCGGTGCCTTGGCGATTCTCAAAATGTTAGACCTGGTCAGTTACGAATATCGCAATGTGATTATCATTTCACTATGGGTCCTGTTATCCCGCCTTATATCCTATGTTATTATAAAAAAGCGGCGTGAGATCACAGTTTCTTTTGCCAGTTCTGTTTTATGGTATGAGTTGTTCAATTGGATGATTATTTTTATCTACCTTACCACGTTTCTGAACGAAATTCGTATTGCGGCTTTGTTTTTTGCCTTTATAGGCATTATTTTTCTTCTTACTAACGCTGGCTTCATCCCTTCTTTACTGTTAACTATTGCCGTGGCAGTCAGTTATACGAGTGTGTCCTATCTCCAAATCACCTATGGCCAACAAGCCGGCTCTTTTAATTACGAACTCCTCTATGTCAGCCTTTTTTTCATGGCCGCCTTATACCTTTCCTTTGCCGCTGGCATGTTTAAACGCCAACGGCAGGAAGTGGTAGAGGCCAAGCGGAAAGCCGAAAGCAATATGAAAAATTTGATGATTGCCAAAAAACGCACCGATGCCGCAAACAGGGCCAAGAGTGACTTTCTGGCCAACATGAGCCATGAGTTGCGAACACCGCTGAATCATATTATCGGGTTCACGGAATTGATGGCGGACAAACATTTTGGAGCACTGAACGAAACACAGGAAGAGTATCTTAATGATGTGTTGACAAGCAGTCGGCATCTCCTGTCACTGATAAACGATATCCTGGATCTTTCCAAGGTGGAAGCCGGAAAGCTTGAACTGAAACCTGCAAAGGTAGACCTGAAGGCCCTTTTGGCCAACAGCCTCACCATGGTCAAGGAAAAGAGTCTCAGACACGACATCAAGATTTCACTGGATATAAACGACGCTCCCGAGACCATTCAGGCGGATGAGCGAAAACTTAAACAGATCCTATATAATCTTCTGTCAAACGCAGTGAAGTTTACGCCGGAAAAGGGAGAGGTTCACATTAAGGGGGATCTGGTGGATGGGTCAAGGCTTCTTGCAGAGAGAGACAATGGGGAAAATCTTGACCCGTGGTTCCGGTCACTGAACCTGGATCAGGGGTCTTCCATGAAATTCGTGCGGGTATCCGTGACAGACACCGGTATTGGCATCAGGGCTGAGGATCTTGAAAGGATTTTCAAGCCGTTTGAACAGGCTGAAAGCTCAGCAAGTCGCAGGTACCAGGGTACTGGTCTGGGGCTTTCCCTGACCAGACGCCTCATTGAGCTCCACCAGGGAACCATCTGGGCTGAGAGCTCAGGAGAGGGGCGTGGAAGTACCTTCAGTTTTGCGATACCGGTCAAGAATAAATCATAGGAGTGTTTTATGGCGGCCAAGCGCGTACTTGTTATTGAGGACAATGATTTAAACAGAAAGCTTTTCTGTGCTATTCTTAAGATGGGGCATTACGAGACCCTTGGGGCGGTTGACGCGGAAACCGGATTGAAAATTGCGGAGGAACATCGACCGGACCTGATTCTAATGGATATCCAGCTCCCGGGAATGGATGGTCTCAGCGCCACCCGGTTGATAAAAAAAGCTCCGAACCTCCAGGGGATTCCGGTCATTGCGCTTACCGCCTATGCCATGCCGGAGGATGAGCAAAAAGCCCTGAACGCAGGATGCAGTGGATATATCAGCAAACCGGTTGATACGCGAAACTTTCTGGACAGGCTGACGCCGTTTCTGCAGCCGACAAACGCCGGGCAGGCGGGGGAAGATTGGTTTGATCATAAAAAGAAGATTTTGATTGTGGATGATAATTCTTCAAACATAAAAATATTACGCGCCAAGCTCGTTTCAGAAAACTATAAAATCAGTAACGCAATGGATGGGGAAGAAGCGTTGAGAAAGGTGGCTGAAGCTCCCCCGGACTTGATTCTGCTTGATGTCATGATGCCCGGAATGGATGGTTTTGAGGTAACACGACGCCTGAAAAAGAACCCTGAGACTAAAGATATTCCCGTTATTCTTGTTACCGCACTTGACGAGGAGAGGCATAAAGCAGAAGGGCTGGAAGCGGGTGCCGATGATTTTTTAAACAAACCGGTCAATACAATTGAACTTCAGGCGAGGGTCAATTCCCTGTTACGCCTCAAGGGATACAAAGATCAGCTGGAAGTGCATAACCAATGTGAGAAAAGGTTTTCAGCTTACTCAGGGTCGGAAAGGGCGCAAAAAACACTGGAAGATTCCCCTGCCCTTCTGCTGGCGGAGGATAATGAAAAGGACGCCAAGCTCTTGAAGAATTACCTGGACGGGCTGCCCTACAGGGTTCACTGGGTGAGAAACGGGCAAGAGGTTTTGAAAAGTATAAGCAGCGATAAAGTGGATATTATTCTTCTTGACGTCCTTCTTCCGGAAAAAGACGGCTTTGAAATTTGCCGGCAGGTCAAGGAATCGGCAACGACAAGAGATATCCAGGTTCTTATGGTTACTTGTCTGAAAGATCTGCAGAGTAAGCTGAAGGGCATCGATTCCGGGGCGGATGACTACCTTATAAAACCCGTTAACAGGCAAGAACTTCTTGCCCGTCTCAGGGCGTTGATAGAAAAGAAGAGATATATCGAGCGATTGCACAAAAAGTACGATGCGGCATTTTCGACCGCGATTACAGATGAGTTGTCTGGCCTGTACAATCGTTCCTATGCAGATCATTTCCTGGAGATTGAGATAAAACGGGCACAGCGCCAAAAGACCCAGGTGGCCTTATTAATGATGGATCTTGATGATTTTAAACGTCACAATGATCTTTTTGGCCATCAAACAGGAGACCGGATACTGAAGGAAGTAGGTAGAAAAATAAGAGGGAGTATTCGCGAAACGGACCTCGCCGCACGTTATGGAGGCGAGGAGTTTCTGGTTGTGCTCCCGGGAACGGGTCGAGAGGGGGCCATGCTGGTTGCAGAGAAGTGCCGGATGGCTATTCAGACAATCCAGATAACGGGCGCAGAAGAGTTAAAAGAAGGCGTGCCTTTGGTAACCGCGAGTATAGGCGTGGCGATTTATTCTAATGACGATCAGAGCCCTGAATCTCTTGTCGGAGCCGCGGATAAGGCCCTCTATGCGGCCAAACGAAATGGGAAAAATAGGGTTAAAGCATGGGAAGCCGATGGCTTGCCTGATGGGGCATAGAAAAAAGGGGAATATTTGTGGAATCAAACGATGCTTTTCTTAAGACAGGCGGGAATAAGTATCTTTCGCCTGATCATTTAAGCGTCCTTAACAAAAGACATTTTTACGGGTCATGGATTCGTTCCGGGGCAGCCGCTTTTATGTGGTTATTCGCCCTTGCGGGATATATCAGCCATACGCTTGGCGTGAAAACATTCTGGGGAATTACGTTTACCGTATTTTTTATGATAGGAATGAATATCCCCGTCCTGGTTATTTTGGGCCACATATCCCGAAAGCGCACCTATACGCTGTTTTCCCTGTTTATCAATTTTCTTGAGATTATAAGTTACACAACGATTATCTTTTTCCTGGGAGGCACAAGGGCAGGGCACATGACGCTTATGTATGCCGCTGTTATTGCCTATATCGGGGTCGTCAGCCTAAGGAAAAAGCTTGTATTTGTCGTTTCCGGCTTATGTTTATTTTCTTTTGATATGATGGCTGCCCTCGAGTACCTGGGCATCATTGATATAACCTCATTCACCCACAATATTAAAATTCAATGGTCGACTGAGGTTCTGAATGTTTTTATCATTAACGGCCTGATTATCGTTATTACTTTTATCATTTCCTATACAGTAAGCCTCCTGGAAAAAAATCGCAAAGCGTTCCGGAGAAAAAACCAAGAGCTTCTTGAGGCTACTTCCGACTTAAAGAAGAAAAACGCCGACTTGAAAGATACAATGAAATCACTTGAAAAGGCCAACAAGGCAAAATCAGAATTTTTCGCGAATATGAGCCACGAACTCCGAACACCCCTGAACCATATCATCGGCTTTACCGAGATGATCGTGGACAAGCGGTGCGGCGAATTGAATGAGACGCAGAAAGAATATTTGAACAACGCCCTTGAAAGCAGCCACCATCTTTTGTCACTGATTAAAAAGCTTTTAAACACCTCTGTATCGCCGCCTGACACAAAAGGAGGATAAAGCGTGAAAAGACCCATAGTATTGATCGTTGATGATGAGGAACGAAACCTGAAGCTTCTCCGGGCATTTTTAGCACGGGAGAATTATGACATCCGTTCGGCTCTAAGGGGAGAAACCGCCCTTCAAATTGTTTCGGAATCTCACCCCGATATCATTCTGACGGATGTTATGATGCCAGGCCTGAATGGTTTTGAAATGTGCAGAAAAATCAAGGAAAATGATAAAACGAAAATGATTCCCGTGGTAATGGTAACCGCCCTCAATGAAAAGAAGCACCACATGCTCGCCATGGAGGCGGGTGCAGACGATTTTCTCAGCAAGCCGGTGGACAGGATTGAGCTATTGGTCCGTGTCAAGTCAATGCTCCGCATTAAGCGGTATCAGGACGAAATTCTACAAAGCAAAAAGGTCATCGAAGATAAAAACAGGGCACTTCAAAAACTTCAAAAAACGCGAGAGGGGCTGGTTCATATGATAATTCATGATTTGAGAAACCCTCTCTCGGCGATTTCTGGTTACCTTGAGCTGATCAATCTGCGAAGAGATGAGATGCCGGACAAGGTGACTGGAAACATAAAGGCATGTCTCGATCTGTGCGAGAACCTTGAAGATATGATTCAGGGCCTCCTTGATATCTACAAAATGGAAAATGGAAATTTTACTCTCAAAAAAGAGCTGTGCGACTCACTGTCACTGGTCAAGGAGCAGATTAACCAGTTTTCAACCCTGGTGCAAGTAAAGGGAATTACTTTAGAGATGCGGCACGATCCGGATATTCCCTTAGTTAACCTGGATAGAAATGTTATTTCAAGAGTTCTCGGTAATCTTCTGGCAAACGCCATTCGGCATACCCCATCGGGAGGGCATATTATCCTTGGAGCAGCCCTTATGCCTGGAGGTCAAAAACTTCGGATTACGGTAAGGGATAATGGGGAGGGCCTTCCGGAAAAATATCATAAAAAGGTTTTTGAGATGTTTGAACAGGTCGCGTTACGGGAAGCGGGCGCCAAAACAGGGTCAAGCGGATTGGGCCTTGCCTTCTGTAAAATGGCCATATCGGCTCATGGTGGCGAAATTTGGGTTGATAGTAAAGGAGCGGGGGAAGGAAGTACCTTTGGTTTTACAATTCCCATCGGGACTGAAACAGATTAAGGGCTTTACAGTTGATACATTTGGACAACATGGAAATATTTCGCAAGAAAAGCAGAAAAACAGGACAAAAGAGTCGCTTGTAACCTCAAAACTTTTATTCGGAGAAACCCACGTGAATTCAATCAATAAGAAAATCGCTTTTACAGGCTGGATCCTTCTCTTTCTGTTCTCCGCCGCCGGCGCCTTTGCCGCGCAGCGGCCCTATCCCTTTCTAACTAAAATTACCCGTTCCGCCTACCCGCATGCCCATGCCGTTCTCGCGAAAGAGAATGAGCATATCCGTTTTCGGAAAGACGGGCGGTATGTTGACCGGGACGAGATATTCATGACTATCCTGGACGAGAAAGGAAAACAATCGGAGAAGATCCAGTCGTTTTATATCAATCGGGATTACGCAAAGCTGACCGTGAAGGTGATGGAGGTCATCAAACCAGACGGCCGCGTAGTCCCTGTGGACCTGGCCGCGAATTCCCGGGAAGACACCCCCCTCTCCAATACAGAGGCCAATATTTACGACCCGACACAAAAGGTCCTGAAGGTCTTTCTGCCTGATCTCCAGGTAGGAGACACGATTCATTACAGGGTCCTGCGCGATTATTTCAAGTCTATTATCCCCAACCATCTCTACGGGATGGCGCTGGGCCAATATACCTTTCCCGTCCGTTTTTACCAGTTTACCCTTGAGGGGCCTGAAAGTGTCAAGCTCCATACCCTTATCAAGGACAGGGTCAGGGGGACGGTATCTTATACCGCGCGACAGGAGGGCGGACAACGCATTTACCAGTGGACCTTCCGTAATGTCCCCCAGATTACGCCGGAACCCGCCATGCCTTCTTTTACGCGTGTCGCCATGCGGCTGCTCTATTCCACGCTTGCCTCATGGGAAGAGGCCTCCCGATGGTATGCCGCGCTTGTGGAGCCGAAACTCTCCCCAACGCCTGAAATAATCCGCAAAGTAAAGGCGCTGACAAAGGGACTTTCCGGAAATGCCGCAAAGGCGCGTGCCATTTACTATTTCGTTGCCCAGAAAATCCGGTATATGGGAATTACGGCGGAAAAAAACCGGCCGGGGTTTGAACCTCACGCGGTAAGCTTGACCTTCAACCGCCGTTACGGGGTCTGCCGTGACAAGGCCGCGCTGCTTGTGAGCATGCTGCGGGTTGCCGGTTTAAAGGCCAATATGGTCCTCGTCAGCGTCGGCAGCAAACTGGACCGGGAAATCCCCGTTCCCTATTTCAACCACGCCGTTGCGGTGCTGCGGGACGAAACAAAGACCCCCCTGACCTACATGGATCCAACCTCGGAAACGAGTAAACAGTTTTTCCCGGACTACGAGCGGGATTCTTCCAGCCTCATCGCGGACAAACACGGCGAAACCCTGCGCATTACCCCGACCCTTTCCCCGGACAGAAACCTGTTTCAAGTGACTATCCGGGACGTTTTCTCAAGCGGGCTCAGCCTCTACGGGAAGATCAACGGCGTCTGCACGGGATTTATTGACACCGTTTTCAGGTCCATCATGATGGCTAAGGGGCAACAGGAGCGAGAGGCCTTCCTCCTGAGGATGTTCAAACGGCGCTATCCGGGCATTGAGATGGGCCATGTGCGGTGTTCCAACCCCGCCGACCGGACCGCGCCTTTTTCCTTTTCCATCGATTTCAGAATCAAGAAGGCCGCTGTTTCCGGCGAGAAGGGGGTTGTCTTTCTGCTTCCCCTCAGCAACATGAAAAATCCGGGGGTGCTGGACCGCTGGATCCTCGGCAAGGCCAACATGGTTTCAAGGAAATACCCGCTGCGCTTTGGCTATACCTACATGACCCGTATCCGGGAAGTGATTAATTTCAAGGAAATTCCCCTTGAAATCAGGCTCCCGGCAACCTCGAACATCTCCGATAACATCGTGGACTGCCGGACCTCTTATGCCCTTAAAAAGGATTCGGCCCTCGTTATCACGCGGGAATTTGCCCTGAAAAAAATTGAGGTAACACCGGAGCAGTACAAACAAATTCTTTCCGTTCAACATGACCGTCAGATAAAAGAAATTCTGCCTGTTGTGCTAAGGAGTCAAAAGTGAAGAATCTTTTAAAACACCATCTGCCCCTTATTTTTTTGTTGCTTATCGTCTTTCTCGGAACCGGTATTTCTGGTTTTTCCGCAGAATCAGCACGCCCAGGAGTATCTGTTAAGGCCGCGGACGCCGTTTACCAGCGTATCGACAAATCCTACCGGGTCAACAGCGACGGGGGTTTTACCCTGACGCTCCATGTCCGGGTTAAGGTGTTGACTTACAAGGGGAAAAAAGATCATTCGGACTTCAAGTATCCCTACAATGCCGCGTATCAGTCTGTAAAAATCCTGACCGCGCATACCCTTTCGGCCTCCGGGAAGGTCATTCCTGTGGGCCCCCGGGAGCGGCACGATATCACCTCTCCGGAAGACGCCGGCGCCACTATTTATTCGCGCCGGCGCGTGAAAGTCGTCAATTTTCCGTCTGTTACGCCCGGTTCCACGGTTGAAATTACGCTGGAACATCATTCCAAAAAGGGGTTCTGGGCTACGGAATGCTTCCAGCTTCATGACCCAATCACGCTGAAAACCGTCCGTGTTTCCCTGCCCGAAGGGATGGCTCTGAGCAAGAAGCTCCCCGCTCTGTCCCTGAAACATTCAGAAAAAATCGTAAAGGGCCGACGCGTCTTTCGCTGGGAAGCCAGCCATGTCCCCGGATTTATCAGGGAACCCCTTGCCCCGCCCTATGAAAACAGGGGAACCTGCCTTTTCCTTTCAAACTTTTCCTCCTGGAAAAGCGTCAGCCGTTTTTTTACACCCCTCTTTTTCAAACCGCTAACAAAAAGGGCCGGTGAACACTTAAAAGAGACCTCCCCCGACGCCCTCTATGTGGCATTCATGAAACGCTTCATCAGCTATCCCATTGACCTGTTTCATACGAACCTGACCTTTCAGTCGCCGGCGGTAACGGCAAAAAAAGGCTATGGATCGTCCATGGACCTGGCGATTCTCTTTTACAGCCTTTTGAAGCAAAAAGGAGAAATGCCGACCCTTCTCCTGGTCAATACGGACCGGATTTTTATCCGGGAGTTCCAGGACATGCCCACGCCGGTCCTGTTTAACGACGTGGTTGTGCGATGCGGAAACAGCGACTACGCCTTTAACATGCGAGAACTGCCGCCGGGTTATACCGGGCTGGCGGGAATGGCGGCCCTTGATATCCAATCCGGCAATCTGACGGGTATTCATTCCCGCTATCCCAGCAAAGACACCCTCCGTCTGAACCTGCGGACAACGCCGGCCTTTTCCCTTAAAGGAACCTTCGAGATGATTTCGGAGGGGACGAAGGCCGTCTTGATGCGCGCCTGGCTGCGGCACAAATCGGACCAGGAATGGCGTATTGCCACCTCGCAGATTCTGCACGGCATCGATCCCCTGGCCCGACCGTTAAAACCGGTCGCAAAAAATGGGATAGATGTTCTTACCGCCCCCGTTACACTGCGAGGCATGTTCAGAATTCCCCGTCTGTTTCCAGTCAGCGGGGCCTTTTCCTTTACCGCGATTCCGTCTCCTGATTTGCCGGAAGGGCTGAAAACCTGCCTGGAAACCCGGCAGGGGCCCCTGATGATTTCCCGGGAATCCACAAATATCCTGGAAGAGAAAATCATCCTTCCGGAAGGCGCCCGCGTCCGACATCACCCCGCTTCAACCCACGGCAAATTAAAAACCCTTGAATGGAAAATAATTTTTTCCGCTCATAAAAATACAATCCTGTTCCGCCGCGTCCTGCATTTGAACCGCGGGATCCTGTATCCCCGGACGGCATCGTACTACCAGTTCCTTAAGGTGCTGAAAAACCTGTTACGTCCATCCGCCCGCCTTATCGTTCTTGAAAAAACGCGTTAGGTCATACCCCGTGCGTACTTACCATCACGGAAAGGAAGAAGCAATTGACTGATAAAAAAAT
>JANTFN010000040.1 GCA_024763435.1 Thermodesulfobacteriota bacterium
AAGAGGGTGCGCGGTGTTGATAACAGGGACGATGCGATCCGAGGTAAAGGGGATTGCTTCAAGGAGTTTATGTCTTGGATTTGTACCGACAAATGCGATCTCACTCTTTCGTTCAAGAACCCAGTCAATAGCTTTTTTTGAATCGGAAATATTGAGGGTTACCTTTATTTCCGGGAAATGTTCAAGGAACCTTCCAACCATATCAGGGAGGATATATTCGCCTGGAATGCTGCTGGCCCCTATGATAAGATCCCCTTTTACGGTATCGGAAAACCGGCTCATTTCGAGAAGCGTCTGCTCCCTCTCGGCAATCATCCGTTTCGCATGTTTTAAAAAGCGCTTGCCTGCCGGTGTTAAAATACTTTCCCGCCTGGTCCGCAAAAAGAGCCGGGTATTGAGTTCTTTTTCAAGACTGCGGATGTGATCGCTGATGGTAGGCTGGGTCAGAAAAATGGTTTGCGCCGCTTTACTGAAGCTCCTGAGTTCGGCAACCTTCAAAAAAGTTTCTAACTGGCGGAAGTCCATTTATTCTTTACCTGTGCTAACTTGATTTTCCATTGCTTTAATTATAATCTCATATCGTTGTAAGAATTTCAAGGAAGGGGGGCTATGTTAGCAAGGGTCTTTACAGGCGTGGTTTTGGGAATTGACGCTATTCCGGTAGATGTGGAGGTGGATGTCGGGCTGGGGCTCCCCAATTTTTCCATTGTGGGCCTGCCGGACGGCGCGGTTAAAGAAAGCAAGGAGCGTGTCAGAAGCGCGTTAAAAAATTCTGGCTATACCATCCCACCGCGAAGAATCACGGTTAATTTATCCCCCGCGGATGTCAAAAAAGAAGGGACACTTTTTGATCTGCCTGTGGCGATAGGGATATTGGCGGCACTGGACATTATCCACGGTCAAAAGGAAGACGCCTATTATGTCGCGGGGGAACTTTCCCTTAACGGCGCCGTTCGCAGGATAAAAGGAACACTGCCCATTGCCATGTGCGCCAGGGGACATAACGCACGGGGAATTATTCTCCCGGGTGAAAACGCGCCTGAAGCCGCTATTGTGCAGGGACTTGATGTGCATGGTGTGAATTACCTTCATGAAGTGGTTGATTTTTTGAATGGAGAACGCGGCCTTGAGGCAACGGCCTTTGCTGAAGAGGGTTTTCAGGGAGATGAAAGGGACGATGTTGTTGATTTTGCCGATGTCAAAGGCCAGGAACATGCCAAGCGGGCCATCGAGGTGGCGACGGCGGGCGGGCATAATATCCTGATGATCGGGCCTCCCGGGTCTGGTAAAACGATGCTTGCCCGGAGAATTCCGACGATTCTCCCGATGATGAATTTTGAAGAAAGCATTGAAACGACTAAAATTCACAGCGTTTCCGGCCTTACGGGGCGGGAGACACCCCTGATTCGCCTGCGGCCTTTCCGTGCGCCGCACCATACGGTTTCAGACGCGGGTCTGATTGGGGGCGGCACTATTCCACGGCCTGGAGAAGTCAGCCTCGCGCACAATGGGGTGCTGTTTCTCGATGAATTGCCTGAATTTAAGAAAAATGTCCTCGAAGTGCTGAGGCAGCCGCTCGAAGACGGGCGGGTTACCATTTCCCGTGCCGCGATTTCCCTAACGTACCCCTCCCGGTTTATGCTGGTTGCCGCGATGAACCCATGCCCCTGTGGCTACATGACGAGCCCTTATCATACCTGCACCTGTACGCCGTTACAGATACGGCGATACAGAGGGAAAATATCCGGTCCTCTGATGGACAGGATTGATATTCATATTGATGTTCCGGCCGTGCATTTTGAGGCCCTGAAAAGCAGCGCGCCCGCCGAAAAATCAGCCGATATACGCGAACGGGTCAAGAAAGCGCGGCAAGTTCAGGAAAAGAGATTTTCGCGCCACAGGAAGGTTTTTACCAATGCCCAGATGAAAACCCGCGATATCAAGACCTACTGTACCCTAGACGACACCGGAGAGCAACTGCTGGAAACCGCCATCTCCCGCCTTGGTTTTAGCGCGCGGGCGTATCACCGTATCTTAAAGGTTGCCCGAACCATCGCGGACCTCGAAGGACATGAGGCAATTCTTCCGGAGCATATTGCCGAGGCTATTCAATACCGTTCCCTGGACCGCCCGCTTCCTGTTTAGGGGTAAACGCGCGTTACTCCCATTCCATCTTTTCAAGTTCTTCGCTGTAATAGCGTTTGGAATCGTCGAGATGTTCCTTAATCATCTGCTCCGCGACCACGAACCGCTGAATCTGGTTGGTACCTTCATAAATCTGGGTTATTTTAGCGTCCCGCATCAGGCGCTCAAGGGGTTTGCTTTTAAGGCAGCCGTAACCACCAAAGACCTGAACGGCGTTGATGGTAACCTTCATCGCTACATCAGAGCAGAAAAACTTGCTCATGGCGGAAAGTTTTGTGGCATTCGGGTGCTGGT
This sequence comes from Thermodesulfobacteriota bacterium, assembly GCA_024763435.1. Taxonomy (GTDB): domain Bacteria; phylum Desulfobacterota; class S145-22; order S145-22; family S145-22; genus JANTFN01. Next base: position 2,440 of record JANTFN010000040.1, read on the forward strand.
TATCCAGATAGTAAGCGGCCTTGTAAACCATGGACCGGGCGGCTTCGACTGAGGTTGCCATATCAGCCAGGATAAACTGCATACCTCCCAATTTGGCAATGGGTTTATTGAACTGGCGTCGTTTCATGGCGAAGAGCGTCGCGAGTTCCAGCGCGGCCTGGGCGATGCCGACGGCCTGGGATGCAATGGCGGGGCGGGAATGATTCAGGGTTTCCATGGCAATACGAAACCCTTCTCCCTTTTGCCCGATGATATGCGTGGCTGGAAGGTTGACATCCCTGAGGGTGAGAGAGGTGGAAGGAACCCCGCGCATCCCGATCTTGTCGTCTTTTTTCCCCACGAAGAGCCCGTCGCTATCCAGGGGTACGATAAAAGCGGTTAATCCCCGTTTCCCCTGTCTTGGGTTTGTCTTGACAATTGTACTGTAATAATGGGCGATACCGCCATTGGTTACAAATGATTTTTTTCCGTTCAGGATATAATGTCTGCCCTCTTTTTTGGCGGTCATCTGGAGGGCACCCACATCCGATCCGGCCTTTGGTTCCGTCAGCGCGAATCCCATAAGCCTCTGGTTGCGGCAGATGTCCTCGAGGTAAAGGGTCTTTTGTTTTTCACTCCCATAAAGGAGAACAGGCAGCGTTCCAACGGTCTGGACGATAATCAGAAGGGCGAGTGAGGCAGAATATTTGGCGATTTCCTCCACGACGGTGCAGAAATCAAGGATATTCCCACCAAATCCGCCGTAGGACTTTGGAATGAGAAGAGAAAGAAACCCCGCTTTAAAAAAATGTTCGGCCATGTACCAGGGAAATTCATCGGTTTCCTCGATTTCATTTATTTTGTCAACGACCATTTCCTGTATAAACGAGGAAGCCTTTTGCGTGAGCCTCTTTTTTTTCTCCATCAGATCAAACATTCTCTCGGTTCCTTTTTTAAGGTTCTTGACGCGTAAGATATCTACATCCTTACTGCCATGGCCACAAAGTCCAAGGGGCAGGTAAAAATAGAAGCAGAGAATCCCCTGTCAATAGGAGAATAAAACGTCTTCGGCGCCGCCGGCGCCGGCTTATCCGCTTCAGGAGGTGGATGTACAGCTCTTTGCCCTGATGCGCGAGAGTTTTCTCTGATCGGATTCCATATGGCACTTCTTGTATTTTTTGCCGCTTCCGCACCAGCAAGGGTCGTTACGTCCCAGCTTTGGAATTTCCCTCGGGGCGGCTTCGCCCCCTAATAATTTAGATAAAAACCCCATAAGGTCTCCTTTTTACTTTTCAAAAACCGCGCCGGTATCAGCGGATTGAACCATTCTGGCGTATCGTGCCATGTAGCCGGTTTGAATTTTGGGCGGCAGGGGCTTCCATGCCGCCAGGCGGGCATTAATCATTTCATCGGGGAGCAGAAGCGTCAGGCGGTTGTTATCGATATCTACTTCTATTTCATCGCCATCCTGAACAATGGCAATGGGGCCTTTCTGCGCGGCTTCCGGTGAAATGTGGCCGACGGCCGCGCCGCGTGTCCCCCCGGAGAACCGCCCGTCCGTGAGAAGCGCGACATCCTTATCCAAGCCCATCCCCGCGATAGCCGAGGTTGGGGCCAGCATCTCCCGCATCCCGGGGCCGCCTCTCGGGCCTTCGTAGCGGATAACCACGACATCGCCTTTTAAAATTTTTCCACCGAGGATCGCGTCAACGGCCGCTTCTTCCGAATCGAATACCCGCGCGGGACCCCGGTGTTTTCTCATGGAGGGGGCCACCGCGGATTGCTTGACGACAGAGCCGTTGGGAGCAAGATTTCCCCTCAGAATAGCCAAGCCACCCGTTGGGTGGTAGGGGGATGCAAAGGGTCGAATAATTTCAGGATTGGTTACAGGGTGACGCTCGAGATCTGCCCCGATGGGTTTTCCGGAGACGGTCAGCGCCTCGGTTTCGATGAGGTGGCGTTGATGGAGGGTGTTCATCAGCGCGTAAATGCCGCCCGCACTGTCGAGGTCCTGGATATGGTGCGGCCCGCCTGGTGACATATTACACAGATGGGGCGTCCGGTTGGAGACCTCCTGAAAGGTATCCAGCGGAAGGGTGATTCCCGCTTCGTGCGCGATCGCGGGGAGGTGGAGCGACGTATTGGTGGACCCGCCGAAGGCCATGTCCACGGTGACGGCATTGAGGAAGGCAGCTTTGGTGAGAATTTTATCCGGCGTGATATTTTCGGCCACAAGGCGCATAATTTGCATCCCCGATGTCTTGGCCAACCGGAGCCGCGCCGCCATAACGGCGGGAATAGTGCCGTTCCCGGGGAGGGCAAGCCCCAGGGCCTCTGTCAGGGCATTCATGGAATTGGCGGTAAACATCCCGCTGCATGATCCTGCGCCCGGACAGGCTGCATCCTCGTATTGTTTGAGTTCTTCATCCGTGAAATCTCCGGCACTGACCTTTCCCACGGCTTCAAAGACACTGATGAGGTCAATCGTCTGCCCGCAGCATTCCCCTGTCAGCATCGGCCCCCCGCTAACCACGATAGCGGGAATATTGAGGCGGGCGGCGGCCATCATCATGCCGGGAATGATTTTATCGCAGTTGGGGACAAGGACGAGACCGTCAAAAGGGTAGGCCATGGCCATGACTTCCACGGAATCGGCAATCAGCTCCCGGGAACCGAGGGAATATTTCATTCCCTGATGTCCCATGGCGATGCCGTCGCAGATGCCGATGGTGGCAAAGGTCATGGGAGTTCCCCCTGCCATGCGAATCCCGGCCTTAACGGCTTCGACAACCTTATCCAGATGAACATGGCCGGGGATGACCTCATTGGCTGAACTGGCAACGCCGATAATGGGGCGAGAGAGTTCTTCATCGGTGTATCCCATGGCCTTGAAGAGGCTCCGGTGCGGGGCGCGTGTCACCCCTTTTTTCATTTGATCTGAACGCATAAAAAACTCCCCGGGAGATGATTTATAACATTCTCCCTGCAATGTAAAATTTAAAGTTTTTAATCAGCACCTTTTCGCAATTTTAGCCAGGCATTTTCTGCCGCCAGGATAATACCGTTTTTTGAAGGTTCAGGCGTGAGGACAGGTTGAACCGTGTAGTGCATGGTTAAAATATCTTCTACCCTCGAGTGGCATCGGATGGCTTCGGCGATAAGATCGACTTGAGCACCGATAAAGTCACTTCCTATGATCTGTCCGCCGACAATTGTGTTATCCTGTTTTTTAAAGTAGAGGCGGAAAAGGGTTTTTTTCGTTCCATGGATAGAATTGTACATGTTGGTGGTTTCAGAATTTCCAGTAAAAACTTCAAGACCGTCCCGTTTGGCCTGTTCGATGCCAACGCCTACGGTTCCTATGGAAAGGTCGCCGATCTTAGTTGCAGAGGGTCCAATAATCCCTTCAAAGATACGGTCATGTCCCAGAATATTCATCGCGGCTACTTTTGCTTCAACCCCCGCGTTGTTGCCGATTTTGGCGGGTTTGACACGCCCGGTAATGAAACAGCAGGTTTCAACGACATCGCCGGCGGCAAAGATGTCTGGAAGGCTGGTACGCATCCGGTTGTCGACCAGAATTCCTGTTTTTCCCAATGCCAGACCAGCACTTTCGGCAAGTGCTGTATCTGCACGGACCCCTACGCTGAGGACAACCAAATCTGCCGGTATTTCCTTATCACCGACTTCCACGGATTCTACCTTGCCGTTTCCCTTGATAGCAGTAACTTTTGTGTTGGTGAGTAGCGTGACCCCTTTCTTTTGCATCTCCTCTTCAATGATTTCACAGAAGTCCGGATCCAGGATAGCCATCAGGCAGTGCGGAAGCATTTCTACAATCACGACTTCTATGCCTCTTTTTCGAAGCAGAACACCCAGTTCTGCGCCTATATATCCGCCACCAACGATCACAACCTTTTTTGACTTTTTAATGGCGTCCTCAACGGCATATACGTCGGCAGTGTTTCTGAGGACGTGAACATTTTCCAGTTCAACTCCTGGAATAGGGGGCTTGACAGGGACAGCCCCCGGGGTTATCAGCAGTTTGTTGTACCTGCAATCATCCCCTTTTTCAGTATGGACAACCTTGTTCTCTGGATCTATCGAGACTGCCTTGTCAACAATTAACTCCGCGTTCCACCGGGTAACTTTCTTGTCTGGTTCAACGATTTCATCAACAGTTAATTCTCCGCCCAAAGCATAGGGGACAGAGCACGGATTTAGCATTACTTTCTGATCTCTTATAACAGCTATTTTTAAACCCGGGTTTAACTGCGCTATTAATTTTGTTGACATTCGACCCGCAACGCCTCCACCAATAATAACCATGTCATACGCTTTCATTGTCTTACCTCCCCGTCTTTTCTATTTCTTCAAAAGAAAATTTCGAGCAGCAATGCCTTCCCCGATAATGGCTATGCTACAGCCTTTCACCCTTTCCCTCCTGCTTCTATAATAAAATATAAAAAACTTAAGCAGTAAAGTAAAGGGCGAATACAAAAGCCAAAATCACACCATTTTTAAAAAATGTTGACAGGGCAATATTGAGCTGTTAGAAGCCTTCGAAGCTGAAAAAATAACACTAACAAAAGATTAAGGAGGAATTAAAAATGAGCCAGGTAAAAAAAATTGTTGTCATAGGGACTTCCGGGGCCGGGGCCCTGGCCGCTAAGATGGCCAAAAAGCTGGACCCTTCCGTAGATGTAACGGTCATAAGAAAAGAGGATGAGAAGGGGCTTTTAACACGATGCGCTATTCCATATATTGCCAGCGGCGATGTGATGGTTGATGCCTGCTTCAAGGACGACGAGGAATTTTATGAGCAGGGGATAAAACTGGTGACTATGAAAGCTGTTAAAGTCAACAGGGAAGAGAAAGAGGTTGTTACTGCTGACGGTGCCACGTATCCTTACGACAAACTCATCCTGGCAACAGGGGCAATCCCGATTATGTTTCCCATCCCCGGTATTGAGTTGGCAGGTGTTTTCACCCTGCGCAAGGCGGGAGACGCCGTAAAAATGTCAGACTGGATCAATACGAATCGCGTGAGGAATTTGGTTGTGGTTGGCGCGGGGGCGATAGGGCTGGAAACCTCTTACCTGCTTGCCCGAAAAGGCATCAAGGTCACGATTGTTGAAATGCTTGAACACATCATGCAAAGGGCCCTGGACGCGGATATGAGCGAGGATGTAGAAAAATATATAGAAAAAAAAGGGATTGACCTGAAGCTGGGAAAAACGATCAAGGCCATCAAGGGTAAAGACAGCGTGGAAAATGTTGAGCTGTCTTCGGGGGAAACAATCAAGGCCGAGATGCTTATCCTGTCGGGAGGGGTGCGGCCCAATATTGAGTTAGGTGAAAAGGCTGGATTGGCAGTTGGGCGATTAGGCCTGAAAGTTAATGAATATTTGCAGACGTCAGACCCGGACATATTTGCCCCCGGGGACATCAAGGAATATCACAGCTTTGTGACAGGGAAACCCACTTTAGGTCAGTTAAGGCCCAATGCGGTTATTGCCGGACGGGTGGCGGCTAAAAATGCCCTGGGCTATCAAGTCAAATTTCCCGGGCTGATTAATTGTTTCGCAACAAAGTTTTTTAACAAATCTGTTGCCGGCGCGGGCCTTACAGAGTCAGAGGCAAAAGCAAATGAGATTGAAACCGTCTGTGTAAAACAGGCATCTGTCAGCAAACATATGGTCATGAGAGACAAGAAACCCTACGTTATGAAGCTTGTTTTTGATAAAAAAACGGAGAAAATTATTGGGGGCCAGATTGTCAGTGACAGTGAGGCGCCTATCAGGCATATTGATGTTATAGGACTGGCCATACGGTGTGGTTTAACCGCTTCAGATCTGACTACCCTGCGATGCGCGGGGCAGCCGGAGCTTTCGGATGATCCGGGGCTTGAGCCTATTGCCCTGGGATCGGAAAGCGTCTTCCGGAAATTTCACAAACCCAACGGGGATGTGTAAACGAAGTTTATTAAGGCGTTCGAAGGCAGGGGATATTCCCTGGTATTTTTAAAGGGATATCCCCTGGCTGTTATGCCCCCTTTTTTTAAAGGTAATGGCGTTTTCCGGGCAGACCTCCTGGCAGCAATAGCAGCGGATGCACAGATTTTCTTTAATGAAAATCCTGCCGTCTTTTTCAAAAATGGCCTCCGGTGGGCAGACGTCCCGGCAAAGCAGACATCCACGGCAGCGATCCCTGTTAACTCTGGGAAGAGGTAAAAAGGCCCACCGGAGAATGCCTTTGAAGAAGCTGGGCAAACGCCAGTCGGTTTGTGTCGATTCCGGGAGTTTAAAGGGAAGGGGGAGGTGAGGCGGGAGGTTTCCCTGGATGGAAATCTCTTCTTTGTCCACCGGGCCGGATTTAATTTCAGCGGCGGCCCTGCAAGTCAGTAAGTCCTGTGGCAACACCCCAATCATTCCGGCGGCAACGATGTCCACGGCGGGGGCGTTTTCTCCCCCTAACAGAATACCGAGATTGATCGGGGTTCCATTGCCCGGGCCATTTCCTTCCATGCCCGTGATTCCATCTATGATGTGGAAATCGACGGGCAAAATAGCGGCAAGCTCGGTCAGCATTCGCGCAAAGCGGTTTCTATCCTTTCCAATGGCAAGGTGCCATGCGGCCTTTTTCTTTCCCGGAATACAGCCAAATAAATTTTTGACGCTTAGGGTCAGCCCCATCATGCTGTGCGTCTTGAATTTGGCTATGTTGATAAAATAATCAGTTTCAAGACAATGCCTGGAAACCTCAAAGGTCTTGAAGATTCCACCTTTCAGCCCCTTAATTTCGACGGGGTCATTCAATTCCTGAAAGCGGATAGGATAACGTTTTTCAAGGGCTTGAAGGCCCGCCTTTTTCACGACGGTTGAAAAGCGCTGGATGGCCGGACTATCTCCGACAGTGATTTTGCAGCCTGCGTCTAACAGGATTTGTATCATGGCCTCTAAAACGACCGGATGCGTGGTTACAGCGGCCTCTGGAGGTTTGGCGCTGAGAAGATTGGGTTTTAAAAGAATATGGTCGCCAGATTTTAATGTGAAAAACCCCCTCCATGAGGCTGAAAGGATTTCCTCCAGCAGGGTCCGGACCTTTTTAAGGTCATAGGACCCCTGACCGCGCAGGGAGACAGGATACATTTTACCCGGGAGAGGTGTCTTTTAAGGTCAGATATGCGTTGATAAACGGGTCAAGCCCCCCGTCAAGAACTTCATCCACATTGCCGGTCTCGATGCCTGTTCGATGGTCTTTTACCATTTGATAGGGATGGAGAACATAAGAGCGGATCTGGCTTCCCCATTCGATGCCCTTTTTTTCACCTCTCAACGCGGTAAGTTTTTCCTCCTCTTCGCGCATTTTCCTTTCGTAGAGACGTGACTTGAGAACGCTCAGGGCGACCTGTTTGTTCCGGTACTGGGAACGCTCGTTCTGGCATTGCACCACAACGCCGGTCGGGAGATGTGTGATACGGACGGCAGAATCTGTTTTGTTAACATGTTGTCCGCCCGCCCCGCTGGCGCGATAGGTATCAATCTTCAGATCCGTTTCATCAATCTCTATCTCGATATTTCCGCCTATTTCCGGGATGACGGAAACCGAAGCGAAGGATGTATGTCGGCGCCGGTTCGCGTCAAACGGCGAAATTCTGACCAGCCTGTGGATGCCTGTTTCAGATTTGAGATATCCATAAGCGTAAGGGCCCGTTACGGTAAAGGTAACGTTTTTGGTGCCGGCCTCATCTCCGGCCAGAAAGTCGATAATCTCGGTTTTATATTCCTTGCGCTCGCACCAGCGTAAGAGCATCCGCAACAGTATTTCGGACCAGTCCTGGGCCTCCGTTCCCCCCGCACCGGCATTAATACTGACAATGGCGTTACTGGCATCGTTTGGGCCGCCCAGTTTTCTCTGGAATTCTATGGTTTCGAGCTGTTTTTCAAGATGGGTCAGACAGCTTTCAAATTCATGTTCTGTCTCGGCATCGGATTCTTCTTCAAGAAGTTCGAAAAGTGCGTCCAGGTCTTCCAGCTCTGATTCGAGGGAGTTTATCGAGGTAATATCTTGTTTCAGGACTGCCTGTTTTTTTAGAATCTCCCGCGCATGGTCTGCGTCGGACCAGAAATCAGGGTTTTCAGACTGTTCTGAAAGTTTTTGTAACTCTTTTTCTTTGTTTTCAATGTCAAAGATAACCTCGAAGGTCTGTTGTTCTCCGTTTACAGGATGCGAGGCGTTCTTTTTGTTCAGGTGTCATGTCAGTCTCCACTTATCGTTTTTTAAGGACGAATATTGCAATACCATATCCCGCCTGACGTCGCAAGCGGAACAGGGACCCCGGCCCTGCGGCGGGCTTGTGAATAAATGGAAAATTTGCTATCTTTCAGGAAAATTCAGGTGAGGCAAGGTTAAAGAACTTGAAGAAAGAGGGCCCCAAAATGGGGCTCAAAGTTTTTAATTAAAAGGAGGCAACAGGATGAAAAAAGGAAAAATTTCAAGCATGATAATGAGTGTTTTTGTGGCGGGGATGTTTTTATGGGCTGGAAATGCCGGCGCGGCAAAGACCCCCAACGGGAAAGTTGCGGAGGTAAACGGCGTTGTTATTTCGAAAAAGGATTTTGA
>JANTFN010000041.1 GCA_024763435.1 Thermodesulfobacteriota bacterium
TGCAACTTGGTGTCGCGAGGACTCTGAATCTCTTCATTGCCCATTATGTCTCCATTTTCAGAAAAAAATTTCCCGGCGTCAGGATTGTTATTCAGGAAGGCGCCTCAAAAGAAATCCTCAAAGGGCTGGAAAACTTTACCTGCAACATCGCGGTCGTTTCTCATTACGAGCAAAACCCTAAGATACACACGGAATTCATTTCCGAGGAAGAGATGGTTTTTGTGGGCTCCCCGCTGCATCCCCTCGCGAATAAAGCAGAGGTCTCCATAAAGGAACTAAACGGGGAAAATTTCATTCTCCAGGGGGAAGGGTCTGGGACGCGCATGAATATCTTAAGGGTTTTCGAAGAGGAAGATATTAACCCAAACATTATCGCGGAAGTAGACAACCTCCAAACCATCAAACGGCTCGTCATTCAGAATAGGGGAATCTCTCTGATGTATCTGCCCCTTGTAGAAGAAGACCTGAAAGATGGCCGGATCGCCAGAATTCCCATTAACAAAAAAATTCCGATCAAAGTTGAGGTCGCTTTCCTCGAAAAATCTCTCACGTCCCCCCTGATAACGGCCTTCCTCGATGTTCTGAAAAATCCGGCCGCCGAATAAACGGCTTTCGCTTCGCCTTTCACTTTTCACTTTTCACTTTTCACTTTTCGCCCCTTGCCTTTCACCCTTTGCCTTTCCTGCCGGATTTAACCTGCCGCCATACTGATTGACTTTACGGCCCTGCTGGTATATCCTTCCATAAAAGGAGGGAGTCTTTTTAAACATGAAATATGTGGTCCTTGTCGGGGATGGGATGGCAGATGAAGCGCTTGAGGACCTTGGAGGGAAAACCCCTCTTGAGTTTGCCAAAACACCGAATATTGACGCGATTGCGAAAAAAGGCCTTGTCGGAGAAATCAGAACCGTTCCGGAAGGATTCCCGCCCGGCAGTGATGTCGCCAATCTTTCATTGATGGGCTATGATCCCGGGCGGTATTATACGGGACGCGCCCCGCTTGAGGCGGTCAGCATGGGTGTGGCCCTTGCGGGTGATGATGTTGCCTTCCGATGTAATCTTGTAACACTGGAAGTGTTGGGACAGGCGATTTTTATGAGGGATTTCACCGCCGGTCATATCTCCTCTGAAGACGCGGAGGTCCTTATCTCGGGATTAAATGAACATATTTCCGACGAGGCTGTCCGTTTTTATCCCGGCGTCAGTTACCGGCACCTGATGGTCTGGAAGGCGGGAAACGGGGACGCGACGTTGACGCCGCCGCATGACATCCTTGATCAGAGTATCGCGAATTACATACCCAAAGGCCCCGCCTCGCAACAGATTCTCCAGTGGACAACCACGGCGCAGATTTTTCTCAAGGCCCATCCCCTGAACCAGAAGCGCATGCTGGAGGGCATCAATCCGGCCAACTCCATCTGGCTGTGGGGTCAGGGGAAAAAACCGGCGGTGCCGACCTATAAAAGCCGCTACAATCTGACCGGCCGCGTGATTTCGGCGGTGGATCTGGTCAAAGGCATGGGGATCCTGGCGGGTCTCGAAGCGCCGGAAATTGCGGGGGCTACCGGGTATCTCGACACCAACTACGCGGGAAAGGTCGCCGCGGCCCTTGAGGGTCTTCAGGCGGGGGACTTTGTCTTTGTGCATATCGAGGCGCCGGACGAGGCGGGACACAGCGGGGTAGTGCGTGACAAGATTCAGGCGATTGAAGATTTCGACCGCCATGTCGTGGGACCGATGTTTCAGGCCCTCTCCGGACTGGGCCCCTTCAGACTCCTCATCCTCCCCGACCACCCGACCCCGCTGTCACTGCGGACCCATACCAGGAATCCCGTTCCCTTTCTCGCGTATGATTCGGAAGGGGCGTTTCAGGCAACAGCCGGCGGTCCGCTTCCGTTCTCGGAAAATGGGGCAAAAGACAGTTCCGTAAAAATCATAAAGGGGCACCTGTTGATGGACAGGTGGCTGAATGGGAACCTTGAACCCGGAGTTATTCAATGAGAAGTAAATTTATTTTTGTAACGGGCGGGGTCATATCGTCTCTCGGAAAAGGCCTTGCCGCCGCGTCTATCGGGGCGCTGATGGAATGCAGGGGCCTGAAGGTCACTTTTTTGAAATTCGACCCCTATATCAACGTGGACCCGGGAACGATGAATCCCTTTCAGCACGGCGAGGTTTATGTAACCGACGACGGCGCGGAGACCGACCTTGATCTCGGGCATTATGAGCGTTACACCCATGTAACCCTGTCCAAGGCCAACAACTGCACTACGGGGAAAATTTACAATTCCGTTATTACCAAGGAAAGGCGCGGAGACTATCTTGGCGGGACGGTTCAGGTCATTCCCCATATCACGGAAGAAATTATGTCAAACATCCGCAATGTCGCCGACGGTGTTGACATCGTTATCACTGAAATCGGGGGAACGGTGGGGGATATCGAGAGTCTCCCCTTTCTCGAAGCCATCCGTCAGTTCAAGCTGGAGGCCGGGAAGGAAAATGTGCTGTATATCCATGTGACGCTTGTTCCCTATATCCCCACTGCCGGAGAGCTCAAGACAAAACCCACGCAGCACAGTGTCAAGGAACTGCGCAGCATCGGAATTCAGCCGGACATTATCCTCTGCCGAACAGACCGGTTTCTCCCAAAAGAGGTCAAGGCAAAAATCGCTCTGTTCTGTAATGTTGATGTTGATGCCGTCATCACGGCAAAGGATGTCGAGTCCATCTACGAGGTTCCCGTTGTTTTTCACAAGGAAGGGCTGGACGAAAAGATTGTTGACAGGCTCAATATCTGGACCAAAACCCCGGATCTCTCCGAGTGGGAAAAGATTATTGCCAGCGCCACGTTGCCCAAAAAAACCACTACGATTGCCATTGTCGGGAAATATGTCGATCTGACTGAATCCTATAAAAGCCTGAATGAGGCGATTACGCATGGCGGCATGGCCAACGACTCCCGTATTGAACTCTTATTTGTTGATTCCGAAACCCTTGAAACGGACAGCGACGTAATTGAGCGTCTCAAAACGGCCAACGGGATTATCGTTCCCGGCGGATTTGGTAACCGTGGCATTGAGGGAAAAATAAGGGCCATCCGGTACGCCCGGGAAAACAATATCCCCTTTTTAGGCATTTGCCTCGGCATGCAGCTCGCCGTCATTGAATTTGCGCGCCATGTCGCGGGCCTTGAAGGGGCTCACAGCGAGGAGTTCGATCCCAAAACCCCGCATCCCGTTATCTACTGGATGAGCACCTGGCGGGATCAGGAAGACAACCTGCAGAAACGCGAGGGGGAAACCCCCATGGGCGGGACCATGCGCCTCGGCGCCTATCCCTGTAATATCAGTAAACCGGGAATTGCCTGGGACGCCTATCAGACGGAAAATATCCATGAACGCCACCGCCACCGGTATGAATTCAATAACAAATATCTGGATGTCCTGAAGGAAAAAGGGCTCATCCCGAGCGGGATGTCCCCGGATGGAGACCTTGTGGAGATCGTGGAATTGAAAAACCACCCATGGTTTCTCGGCTGCCAGTTCCATCCGGAATTCAAATCCGTTCCGCGCGCGCCGCATCCGCTGTTTGTTGCCTTTATCCAGGCGTCCATCGCGGGTTCGGAGTAATACGGTCTATGATTCTTAACAGAGCAAAAGAGGTTCTTAACCGAGAGGCAGAGGCCATCAAAGAGATTGCCTCGCAGCTTGACCATACCTTTCTGCTTGCCGTTGACAGTATCCTGAATCGGAACGGTAAGGTTGTCACAACGGGGATCGGAAAATCGGGCCTGATTGCCCAGAAAATCGCATCCACGTTTTCAAGCACCGGGACTCCCTCGTTTTTTCTCCATCCCGCTGAGGCCCTGCACGGGGATCTTGGCATGGTGGAAAACAGGGACATCCTGCTCGCTATTTCAAACAGCGGCGAGGCGCCGGAAGTCGTCCGACTCGTCTCCTCCCTGAAGCGCATCGGTGTCAAAATTATCGCCGTCACCGCAAATACCGCGTCTCCGCTTGGAGAACTCGGGGATGTCGTCCTCAGGGTTCACGTAAAGGAGGCCTGTCCCTTCGGGTTCATTCCCACATCGAGCACAACCGCGGCCCTCGCGCTCGGAGACGCGCTGGCCATTTCCGTCCTGGAAAAACGGGGTTTCACGGAAAAAGATTTTGCCGCGCTGCACCCCGGCGGCGCCCTCGGGAAACGGCTGCTTCTGAAGGTAGAAGAACTGATGCATGTTGGCGATCAGCTCCCCGTGGTTGACGTGAGGGCCACCATGAAGGATACCATCTACGAAATAACCTCCAAACGGCTCGGCGTCACCTGCGTCTGTGACAGCGAGGGCAGGATAACGGGCGTCATCACGGACGGAGATTTGAGACGCGCCATTGAAAGAGACGGGAATATTCTCGCCAAAAAAGCTCAGGATATTATGACCCGTGACCCGAAACGCATAAAGCAGGAGGCACTGGCCTCAGAAGCTATCCAGAAAATGGAAGAACACGCGATTACATCTCTGTTTGTTGTTGACGGAAAAGAACCGCAGATCCCTGTCGGTATTGTTCATATCCACGATCTTCTGAAGGCGGGGGTACATTGATATAACTTTATGAGCCATCGAAAAAAAAATCGCATTAAAATTATCATCCTTTCCTGCATCGGCATTTTCATCATCGGTCTTTCCACTGTTGTTTATATCAACGCCCGACTCAAGAGACTGGTTAAGCATCCCAAGGCCCTGATTAAGCTTGCTAAAAACATTCCCGACCTGAGTCTTGAAAATGTTCACTACGAAAAGACAAAAAAGGGAAAGGTTGAATGGGAGATCAACGCAAAACTTGCCCATCACTATCAGGGAAAGGACAAACTGACGCTGGATGTTGTAAAAATGGTCTATTATGACAAGAATAACCGGGCGATTGTCATCACGGGAAACCAGGGCAGGATCAAACCTTCCACAAAGGATGTCGCACTCCTCGGAGAGGTCCTCATCAAGAGCAGCGATGATTATACCCTGAAAACCAACTCTCTGAAATACAGCGCGAAGACCTCCCTGATAACAACAGATGACCACGTCGAGATCTCCGGCAAAAAATTTCAGGTCAAGGGCGTTGGCATGGTCCTTTCCATCAAGAAAAACAAGATGAGTATTCTCCACGCGGTTCATACCACCATTAACGGTAACTTCATTAAAGGGGATATCCCCAGTCTGGGGTTTTAAATGAAAAAGATTACAAGGCTCGCTTCTATTTTTCTCATCAGTTGTCTGATATTCTCGACACCCACCCTCTTCGCGGCCAAGGCCAAAAAAGGCAAAGGCCATTCGTCTCTGTCTAAAAAGATGTTCAATTCAAAGGGACCCATTCATGTGATTTCGAATCGTCTGGACGCGGACAATAAAAAACATCTTATCACATTTTCAGGACACGTCGTGGTAAAACGTTCGACCCTGACGCTGACCTGCGACAGGCTTGATGTCTATTATTCACAAAAAGCCGGTCAGATCGATAAAATTGTCAGCGCGGGGCATGTTATTATCAGACAACCTCCTAAATCCGCCACCTGCGACAAGGCCATTTTTATTCAGAAAAACAACAAAGTCGTCCTCCTCGGTCACCCCATCTTATCAGAGGGAAAAAACAAGGTAACGGGAGAAAAGGTTACTTTTTTTCTCGACAGTGAAAAAACCATCATAGAAGGGGGAAAGAAAAGAAGGGTAACAACGACTATCTCGCCAAAATCCGGCGCGGTCCCCTTCAAGGCCAAACAATGAGTACGCTTCACGCCAAACATCTCGTCAAACAATTCGGGAAAAAAGTTGTGGTCAGGGGGGTATCTCTTGATATCAAGTCAGGCGAGGTTGTGGGTCTGTTGGGACCCAATGGCGCGGGGAAAACAACCATATTTTATATGATCGTCGGCCTCATCAAGCCAACTCAGGGGACCATCATCTACAATGGGCAGGACATTACATCCCTGCCGATGTATCAGCGCGCGAGAAAAGGGCTGAGCTACCTGCCCCAGGAATCTTCCGCTTTTCGTAAATTGACGGCACGTGAGAATATCCTCGCCATTATCGAAACGCTGGGGCTGTCTAAGAACGAAACCAGAAGCCGCCTCAATAAGCTCCTCGGCGAACTGGGTCTGGAACCTATTGCCGACAGACAGGCTTTTCTCCTGTCCGGCGGGGAACGCCGGCGGGTTGAGATTACACGCGCGCTTGTATTGTCTCCAAAATTTATTCTTCTCGATGAACCCTTCGCGGGGATTGACCCGATTGCCGTGGGGGACATCAAGGACATTATTACCCATCTGAAACAAAACGGGATCGGGGTTATTATCACGGACCATAATGTAAGAGAAACCCTTGGGGTCTGTGATCGCGCTTATCTGATCAATCAGGGCAAAATCCTCATACACGGCAAGCCGGGGAAAATTATCGCTGATCCCATGGCACGGAAAATTTATCTGGGACACGACTTTGATTTTCAAATAAATGGCCCCGACAAATCGGGACCGCCCCCAGACACTACGGAGACTTTCATTTCCGATGGCCCTTGAAATAAAACAACAGGTTAAGCTGGCACAGCAACTGGTCATGACGCCTCAATTGCAGCAGGCGCTCAAACTCCTCCAGATGTCCCGTCTTGAACTTTCTCAAACCCTTCGCCAGGAAATGCTGGAAAATCCCATCCTCATGGAAGACATTGAAACAGCGGAGATTCTCGAGGAAAACATCCCGGATGCCGAGAAGGAACTTCCCGACGCCGAGATGGAAATGATCATGGATTTCAACTGGGAAAATTATCTGGACGGCTACAGCCTGTCTACGTCCTACGGGGACATGTATGAAACCCCGCCTGTTTCCCCAAATTATGAAAACTTTATTCAGGCCAGGCCGTCTCTTTTTAAAGACCTTTTGTGGCAATGGCGTCTGAACAGCCCGGATAACAGGACATTTGAGATAGGAAAATATATCATCGGCAATCTGAATGAGAATGGGTATCTCAATTCTACCGTAGATGACCTCACCGCGGATTTGGAAAACCACGGCTTATCCCGCGAGGAATTTTGTGAAGTCCTGAAAAAAATTCAGCAACTGGATCCCCCCGGAATTGCCGCTCAGGATCTTTCAGAATGTCTGCTGATTCAATTAAAGACAAAATTTCCGGGAAACTCCCTTGCCGAAGAGATTGTAAGCCACCACCTGCCCCTTTTGAAAAGGCGTGATGTCCCGGAACTATCAAAAAAATTATCCGTGGACGCGGAGGAGATTTTAAAGACCTTTCATCTTATATCCCTCCTTGATCCCAAACCCGGGCGAGCCATAACACAAGACCCTATTTTTCAGGTTATCCCGGATGTTTATGTCTATAAAATAGAAAATGACTTTGTAATCTCTCTCAGCCATGAGAGCCTTCCAATCCTGAAAATCAATCCCATGTACCGGTCTTTGCTGCGAAAAGGACAGAATCTTACAAAAGAAACCCGGGAATTCATCGAAAAAAAGATGCGCTCTGCCGTCTGGCTGATAAAAACCGTTAATCAGCGCCATAAAACCATTTACAGGGTGGCTGAAAGCATTGTAAGATTTCAAAAAGATTTCCTGGAAAAAGGGGTTGAGCACCTTCATCCCATGATACTTAAAGATATCGCGAATGACATCGAGATGCATGAATCTACCGTAAGCAGGGTGACTCAGGGGAAATATGTTTCGACACCCCAGGGGGTCTTTGAATTCAAATTTTTCTTTACGAGCAGTATTCAGTCAACCTACGGGGCGGATCTGTCTGCGGAAAGCGTCAGGCATATGATCCGCCAGATCATCCTCAACGAAGACCCTAAAAACCCTTTAAGTGATGAAAAGGTTGCCAATCTCTTAAAACGGTACCATATTAAAATTGCGAGACGAACCGTGGCAAAATACAGAGAGAGTATGCGTATTTTGTCATCAAAGGATCGCAAAAAAACCTTTTAACAGGAGGAAACTATGGATACACACCTGACGTTTCGCCGCATGGATGCAACAGAAGCCATCAAGACCTACACAGAAAACAAGCTTGAAAAAATCAAAAAGTATATTCAACAGCCCCTGGATAACCACGTGGTATTTTCAAAAGAAAGATTTCAATACCTTGTGGAAATCAATGTGTCCGGCAACGGGATAGACCTGCAGGCCATGGACCGCAATGAAGACCTTTACGCGGCGATAGATCTGGGCATGGACAAGGTGGAAAAGCAGCTGAGGCGACTGCGCGACAAACAGAAAAACAGAAAAATCAATGTCCCGCACCGTTCTTTCAACCTGGCTGTTCTGGCCCCCCATGAAACGTCATCAATGCCTCCAAATGTTATTAAATCCGATGCCTTTACCGCCTCTACGCTGTCCATTGGAGAGGCGATTGAGCAAATACAAACCGATACAAAACCTTTTCTGGTATTTACAAACGCCGAAACATCCCGTATCAATGTCCTGTACAGACTGGAAGACGGGAATTTCGGCTTGATTGATCCAACAGAATAAGTGGAGCAGCTATGAAAATTGTTGATTTTTTACAAAAAGACCTTGTTATAGGAAACCTCTCTTCAAAGACAAAACAGGAAACCCTGAAAGAGTTTTCGCAATGCCTTGAAAAGGTCGCCGGCCTGAAGGCGGACAAGGTCTTGAATGTCCTGTTAGAGCGGGAAAAACTGGGCAGTACGGGGATTGGAGAAGGCGTCGCCATTCCCCACGGTAAGCTGAAAGAGATTCCGAAGTTGATTTGCTGTTTTGGAAAAAGTGAAGAGGGCATTGATTTTGACGCGATAGACGGCAACCCTGTTCATATTATTTTTCTCCTCCTTGCGCCTGAAACCTCCGCGGGAACCCATTTGAAGGCCCTGGCAAGAATCTCTAAAATTTTGAAAGACATGGACTTCAGGCAAAATCTTATCAAGGCGAAAAATGCCGAAGAAATTTATCAGATCATTCAGGAGGAAGACGATAAGCTCTAACGAAAAATTGATAGATACTTCCCTCTCGGTCAGTGAACTTCTGGAAAATCCTGATCGCAAGTTCGAATTAACGCTTCTCGCCGGTGAAAAGGGAATCAACAGAAAAATAAAAGACCCCCACATTCAAAAACTGGGGCTGGTCCTTGCCGGAGAATTTCAGTACCTGGATCCTACCCGAATTCAGATTTTTGGAAATAAGGAAATCACCTTTCTGACGGCCCTTGACCTTGTCCGCCAAAAAGAAATACTGGACAAAATGGGGAAGAAGCACGCCAGTTGCTTCATCCTTTCACGCGGACTTCCCGCCCCGGAAAATCTTATCGATACCTGCAACAAGTATGATATCCCGCTCCTCTCCAATCCCCTGAAAACCTCCCTGCTCATCGACCACCTGAACCAGTTTCTAAAGGAAAGGATGGCGCCCGCGACCACACGGCATGGCGTCCTGCTTGATGTTTTTGGCGTCGGTGTCCTGATTCTCGGGAAAAGCGGCATCGGGAAAAGCGAATGCGCCCTTGATTTGATCATTCGCGGGCATCGTCTCGTTTCGGATGATATTGTCAAAATTATCCAGACAGACCCCTCCACACTCTTCGGAACAAGTTTTAATCTTATCAGAAACCTCATGGAGATACGGGGTCTTGGCATTATTAATATCCGCGATCTCTTTGGCGTTGAAGCCATTCGAAAAAGAAAAAAGATTGACCTTGTTGTAGAACTCATCGACTGGCTTTCTATTGACAAACCTGAAAGGCTGGGGCTTGACCAGAACACCAGGCCTGTTCTTGGCGTGGATATGCCTTTTATTCAGATTCCTGTTACCCCCGGTCGCAACCTGTCCACAATCATAGAAGTTGCCGCCCGAAATCACATCCTGAGGATCTCCGGCATACGGACCCCCGAAGAACTGGAAAAACAGATTCTCAAGAAAATGCAAGAAGATGACCTCGCAAAAAACAAAAGTAAAACGGGGGCATAAAGGCTTCATGCCTAAAGAAAATTTATATACACCAGAGCTCAACATATTGAAATTGAAAAATTTCATAGCTTTAATTTTTGGTGATCGCTATTTCCCGCTTGCCTTTTTGTCCTGAAGACCACGCGGACAGGACCGCCATTTAAAGGGGAACAAACATGGCTGTAAATCCCTCTAAAATGCAGATTGTCTGGATCAGCGGACTTTCAGGTTCCGGGAAGACCACTGCTATCAAAACATTGGAAGATATTGGGTATTTCTGTATCGATAACCTTCCTATTGTCCTGCTCCCAACATTTATTGATCTGATACAGAACTCCAAACTTGATATCAATAGAATCGGCATTGTCGTTGATATCAGGGAAAAAGAGTTCCTTAAAGACGCGAAAAAAGTCCTGACCCATCTCAGAGAAACAAATTACAAGGTTTCCGTTTATTTCCTTGAAACCTCGGATGATGTCCTGATTACCCGATTCAAGACGACCCGCCGCTACCATCCCCTCGCAGCCTCCGGGAATATCCAGGCGGGTATTCGAAAAGAACGGGAAAACCTCTCCTTTATGAAAAATATCGCCGATCAGACCATTGACACCTCACGCCTCTCCATTCATGAGCTTCGTAAAAGGCTGATTCGGACCTTCACGGAAGGGACAACTGAACAAAAAATGACGGTCACCTTTCTTTCCTTTGGGTTTAAACATGGGCTTCCCCCCGAGCTGGACCTTCTTTTTGATGTTCGGTTCCTTCCCAACCCTTTTTTTGAGGACGCGCTCAAAGACTTGACAGGCAGAGACAAATCTGTTAAAGAGTTCGTTCTGGACAACCGGGATGACGCAAGTCAATTCCTTTCTCACGTGGAAGGGCTGCTGGCGTTTCTAATTCCGAGATATATCCGGGAAGGAAAGGCCTATTTGACGATAGGCATCGGCTGCACCGGCGGGGTTCACCGGTCCGTTGCCATCGCGGAAGAGCTGAAAGATCGTTTCAGCACCCGTTTAAAAGAAAAACGTGTGCGTGTGATGGTTGAATACAGAGATATAGGAAAAAAAT
>JANTFN010000042.1 GCA_024763435.1 Thermodesulfobacteriota bacterium
TTCATGGGTCCAATTCCGGAGGTTGTTCCCGTCGTAATAACATCGCCGGGCAGCAGGGTCATAACCCCTGAAATAAAGGAAACCAGCTGCGCCGGGGGAAAGATAAGCTGAGAGGTGGCGGTAGTCTGAACCACCTTCCCGTTCAGCTCTGTCTTCAAGGCAAGGTCAGACACATCAATCCCTCTGACGAGAAACGGCCCCATCGGGGCAAAGGTGTCGAACGATTTTCCGCGGGTCCACTGTTTATCCTTCCGCTGAAGGTCCCGCGCGGTAACATCATTCAGGCAGGTAAATCCCGCGATGTAGTCACCCGCGGCAGCGGCAACCACATTTTTGGCCTTTTTCCCGATAATCACCGCAAGCTCTCCCTCATAATCCACCCGCTGCGACGTGGGGGGTATCACAATAGGGTCGCCCGGCCCGATAACAGCCGTGGAAGGTTTCAAAAAAATCAGGGGTTCCTCGGGAAGGCTCAGTTTGACCTCTTCCGCGTGGTCCCTGTAATTCAACCCAATCGCGACAATTTTACTGGGATCCGTCGGCGGAAGCCCCTTGATATCAGAAAGGGGAACCCGCGTGTCTGTCCTTTCAAAACCCTCAAACGGGGAACCTTTTATAAGCTGGAGGTCGTCTTTATTGATGACAAGTCCCCAGCCAATGGTGCCCTGTTGCCGAAAACGACAAAAAACCTCTTTTTCTGACATGACTGCCCTCCCTCCTTTTACGTGTACTTGAAACTTACATGCCTGCTGTTAAATGTCAACGCCGGGCGAAAAATTCCCGGTATCACCCTTCACACCCTGTTCGTTGGATCACCCTCGGCCATCATTTCTTTAATGATACCTCTTTCCCGCGGATTCGGCAGGATCCCGGCAATAAAGCACGTAAGAACAATCACATTCTCCTGATTGATAAATACAGCTTCAGCTATAGCGTAATTCTTTTCATCAATGCCGTTGATTGTAACCGTGCAGGTTACCGTATCACCAAAATAGACGGGTTTTTTGAATTTGAAATGCATCTCGGTAGCCAGCCATCCAATCTGCCCGCCAATCTCTGTAATCATGCTGCCCACGAGAAGCCCGTGGCAGATACATCCGTTGAATCTCTTCGCGAGAGAAAATCTTTTGTCGAAATGAACAGGATTATAATCTCTCGAGCTATCTGCAAAGCGGGTCATATCCCGCTCAGTAAACGTCCGGGAAATGGTAAATGAATCCCCCGTCTTCAACCCCCTGACTGAACGTTCACGAATAGACGTCATCTGTTTTCTCCTTTCAATCGTGCCGATCTGTCCCGAAGCAGCACCTTTTCATGGATTATTTACAGCGCGACCTTATTTCTGTCAAGGAATGGCTCAGGCTGCTATAAAAAAGCGCTTTGAAAAAACCGGGTCTGTGTGTATAATCATTGTGTTTATTACAAAAATGGCCATCACCCCCTGGCGCGAGAGGAGACTGTATGAGCGATTTTCATCAATCAGGAACAATTACAACCCTTCACAGGCTCGGCAGCAGGAATCCTGATGAAATGGAAGAAAAAATAGGAGAATTCGCCGGTGAAAACCCTGTTACCCTGATACTGCCCTCCCTCTATTCCGAGCTTAAGGGAAACGCGCTTTCAAAAATTCTCGGGGAAATCAAAAAAATTCCGTATCTCCATGAAATCGTCGTCACGCTTGGTCCGACAACGGAAAAGGAGTTCAGCCTCGCCAGAAACTATTTCAGTGTTCTGCCCCAGAAAACCGTTCTTGTATGGAACAACGGGCCGGGGATGACCGGCTTGTATAACCGTCTAAAAGAGGCGGGGCTTTCAGCCGGTCCCGACGGGAAGGGCCGCAGTGTGTGGATGGCCCTTGGCTATCTCCTCGCGGAGCGCGTCACGCGGGTTATCGCCCTCCACGACTGCGATATCCTGACCTACACGCGCGAATTGCTGGACCGGCTGGTTTATCCCGTCGCCTGTCAGGATATGGGGTATCAGTTTTGTAAGGGCTACTACGCCCGATTTTCGGACAGGCTCCATGGCAGGGTCACGCGCCTCTATATTACCCCCCTCATCCAGGCGCTTATAAAAATGGTTGGGAATCTTGAGATCCTGGCCTATCTGCGCAGTTTCCGCTATCCCCTCGCGGGGGAATTCTGTATGGATGACGAGATAGCGTGGAATCTGGAATTTCCCTCGGATTGGGGCCTTGAAATAGGGGCCCTCGCCGGGATATTTAAAAAGGTACCCCTCGGCAGAATTTGCCAGTCGGAACTCTGCGAGCGGTATGACCACAAGCACCAACCATTGTCCGACACCCCCCAGAAAGGCCTTTTCAAAATGACATTCGACATTGCCGGGACATTTTACCGCATCCTGTCGGAAGAAGGCATTTCCCTTACCGGGGAATTTTTCAATACCCTCAGTAAAGCCTACGCACATTACGCCCTAGACGCCATCACGCAATTTCACCACGAATCCCTGATGAACGGCCTCCTTTTTAACAGGGAAGAAGAAAGGGAAAAAACAGATATTTTCACGCGTGCCATTCGTGACGCCGGAGAGGCCTATCTAAAAAACCCCCTGAAGAACCGATTTATTCCCGCCTGGTCCCGGGTGAATACCGTGTTGCCAGCCTTTATGGCGGACCTGAAGGCGACGGTAGAAAGGGACAATACCCCCTGAAAATGAAAGAGTACGCCGCTCCTGGACCCCTTCTAATTATTTTTACTGACCTTGACGGGACCCTCCTTTCGGAAGAAACCTACGATCCGGGTCCCGCCCGCCCTTTGCTGGAAAGATGCCGCTTAGCGGGAATTCCTGTTATCTTCTGTTCCAGTAAGACCGCGGCTGAGATTATTGCCCTGAAAAAAGACCTCCATAACACCGATCCCTTTATCGCGGAAAATGGGGGAGCTATCTACATTCCCAGGGAATCTGCCCTGACGCTTCCCGAAACCGCCAGAGACATGGGGGCCTATGCCGTTATTGAAATCGGTGCCCCCGTTTCGGCCTTAAGAAGGGTCCTTAAAGCGGCCGCTGAAAAAACGGGTGCCGATGTTCGGGGAATGGGAGAGATGACGACAAAAGAGGTGTGCCGTTTGACGGGCCTTAAAAAGGCTCAGGCCGAGATGGCCATGGAACGCGCGTATGACGAGCCTTTCATCCTCGTCTCCGGAGACCCCGGATACCTCGAAGAGGAAATTCGCCGGCGGGGGTATACCATGACGCGGGGGGGACGTTTTTTTCACATCCTCGGAGGAAGCGATAAGGGAAAGGCGGTTCAAATCCTTACCCGCCTCTATCGCGCCTGTTTTGGGGCAATACAATCACGCGGCATCGGTGACGCGGAAAACGATCTGCCCATGTTTAAGGCCGTGGACTTGGGGTTTCTCGTAAAAAAACCTTCCAACAAATGGGCTAAGCTCCCGCCTCTCCCGCGGCTTACAAGGGTTGACGGCGTTGGCCCCCGAGGATGGGCCCAAATTGCTTCCCGCCTCCTTCGTGAACAGGTTATCGTGAGTCCCCCCGCCTGAAAAAAGCTTAGAATCGGGTTGGGAAAAGTTGTTGCGTTTTTCTGCCTTGCTTTTTATTGGAAATGCCATTAGAATTTAAGGGAATAATATGACACCTGAAAAGATAAAAGCACTTTTTACAGCCTATAAGGAAGGGACCCTGTCGCTGGATGAGGCCCTGGAATCCCTGAAGCTGCTTCCGTTTGAAGAAATCGAAGAGGCAATGATTGACCATCACCGGACCCTCCGTCAGGGATTTCCGGAAGTCATTTACGGGGAATCGAAAAGCACGGCGCAAATCGTCGCGATTATGGAACGCATGAAAGACTCCGGGACCAATATCCTGGCAACCCGGCTTGACGAAGACAAGGCAAAAATTCTACGCGATTATTTCCCGCGCTGTGACTACGACACAATGGCAAGGACCCTCGTGATGAAAAACGCCCCTGTAGCCATAACGGGGGTGGGGACAATCCTTGTCGTCTGCGCGGGAACCTCTGACATCCCGGTGGCAAAAGAGGCCGTTGTGACGGCAGAGCTGATGGGCAACCGTGTTAAGACCCTCTATGATGTGGGAATTTCCGGGCTGCACCGCCTGTTTTCCAGAAAAGAAGCCCTCCTTTCCGCCAATGTCATCGTCGTGGTTGCGGGGATGGAGGGGGCCCTGCCAAGTGTCGTCGGGGGGCTTGTTTCCCGACCGGTCATCGCGGTGCCGACAAGCGTCGGCTACGGCGCAAGTTTAAATGGCCTGGCCGCCCTGCTTGCCATGCTCAATTCCTGTGTGGCTGGCGTGACTGTGGTCAATATCGATAACGGTTTCGGGGCTGCTTACGCCGCGAGCCTGATTAATCAACCCCCGCAACCATCGTGAAAATCCTCTACCTCGATTGTTTCTCGGGCATCAGCGGAGACATGCTGCTTGGTGCGTTTGTTGACTTGGGTGTTCCCGGTGCGGTGATTGAAGCAGCCATTCAGAAGCTGCCTGTCCCCGATATTCAGATGATATCTGAAAAGGTCCTGAAACAGGGAATTGCCGCGACAAGCGTTGCCTTTAACCTGCCCCGAGAGGGCGTTGAGGCACGTTCTTACGCGGATATTAGAGAAATGATCCGAGACAGCCGCTTATCAGAAGAGGAAAAAGAGGAGGCCATGAAGATTTTCCACATCCTCGCCGTCGCGGAATCACAGGTCCACGGTATCCACCCGGATGCGGTCCATTTTCACGAGGTCGGCGCCCTGGATTCCATCTGTGATATTGTCGGGGCGGCTGTCGCGAAACAATATCTGGGATTTGAAAAGGCCTATGTATCAACACTTCCCATGGGAAAGGGCGCCATTCACTGCGAACACGGCACTCTGCCGAACCCCGCTCCGGCAACTGCCGCGCTTCTGACGGGATTTACCTGCGTGGCGATCCCCTATGCCGGGGAATTCGTAACGCCGACCGGTGCCGCTATTGTCAAGGCATGGGCGGCACCTGAAGAAAACAGTCCGCCCTATACCCTCCTGAAAACAGGCTGCGGCGCGGGAGACATGGATACCTCCGGCCGTCCTAATATCCTGCGTGTGTTTGTAGGTGAAACGGGGGACGAAGAAAAAACGCCGGATATTGTGTGGCTTGAAACCGATATTGACGATACGACACCGGAAGTCCTCGCCTATGTGGCAGAAGAACTCTTCTCCCGCGGGGCCCTGGATGTTTCCTCCCATGCCGTTACGATGAAGAAGGGGCGAATCGGGACACGACTGTCAGCAATGGTTCGACGCCAGGACAGCGACGCCCTCTGCGCGCTCCTTTTTGCAGAAACCAGCACCCTGGGTATTCGAATTACCCCGGTCTCGCGAAGAACCCTGCGGCGGGAGATGCGTGTTGTCACAACATCCCTCGGCGAGGCCCGCGTTAAAATCGCACACTTCGGTCCGGGAAGCCAAAAAATTTCCCCTGAATATGAGGACTGCGCAGACCTGGCCAGGCGTCACGGCCTGCCTCTTCGAGAAGCAATGGCCCTTGTCGCAAGGGAAGCTGAAAAAAAATAACGTCGATTCATATAAGATAAATACCTTTATTTTTAATCTACTAAGCCTTGTTTACCGGTATATTGTAAACCAAAGTTTCTGAGTATTTGACATTTCGAGTCAGATCTGATAAAAAAACCTGCTTAAATACGTAAAGGAGATTGAAAATGAATGGTCTTGTTATTGCTGGCTATCTTTTGGCCATGGTTGTTATTGGCCTTTTTTCGTCCCGGAAGACAAAGGGGAGCGAGGGATTTTTTGTCGCCAATCGCAGTGGGGGGCTGTTTCTTATAACCGGTTCGCTCATCGCGACGATCCTGGGAGGCTCCAGCACCATCGGAATGGCGGGCCTCGGATATGCAAAGGGTCTGCCGGGGGCCTGGTGGCTTCTCGTAGGGGCTATCGGCCTTGCCGTGGGCGGGGCCCTGCTGGCCGGAAAGGTACGAAAAACCCGCGCTTATACGCTTCCTGAAATTCTTGGAAAGAGTTATGGAGAAGGGGCGCGGAAGGCGGCATCCATTATTATTCTCGTTTCGTGGCTTGGGATTATCGCCGGTCAGATGATCGCAGCGGGTAAAATCATGTCCGTTCTTTTCCCCCATTTTTCTGTTCCCCTGCTGATTGTGGCATCGGGAGTGGTCATGATTTTTTACACGCTTCTCGGTGGGCAATACTCGGTTCTTCGAACAGACGCCCTTCAAGCAATGTTGATTCTTATGGGTGTTGTGGTGATGGTTGTTCTGGGCGCGCATGCCCTTGGGGGGATTGGCGCCATGGCAAATAAACTCCCGCCGGATTTTCTTTCATTTCCATCCAATCAGAATATATCCTGGGGCTATATTGGGAACCTCCTCCTCTTTGTAGGAACAGCCTACCTTGTCGGCCCCGATATTTTTTCCCGGTTTTTGAGCGCGAAAGACGGAAAATCCGCCCGAAACGCCGCGTGGATTACCGCGGGTGTCCTTGTCGTCGTTGCCTTCGGCATCACGGGTATCGGCATCATGGCACGCGTCCTCTATCCAGGTATCGCCGCGGAGCAGGCTTTTCCCACAATGGTTGCGCGTATCCTACCGGGGATTCTTCCCTCTCTTGTAACAGCCGCCCTCCTCGCCGCGGTGATGTCTTCCGCGGATACCTGCCTGTTGACGGCGGGTGTTATTATGACCTCGGATATCTCTGGTGGTTGGCTGGCAAAAAGGGCTGTGAACGATAACACCGTGCTTCTAATTTCCCGTTTGTTTGTCTTGATAATTGGTATTCTTTCCCTGGGGATTGCGCTGTATATGCAGGGGATTATCAAATCCCTCCTGCTGGGATACACCGTTTTTACCTCGGGGCTGATCATACCGGCGCTTCTGGCGCTGTTTGCCAACCGTTACCCTGTCCGCCCCGCATGGGCCATGGGTGCCATTATCCTGGGGGGCACGGCTGCCCTCTGGGGAAAACTTGCCCATTTTCCCCAGGCGGGGCTCACGGGAATGGGGCTTTGCGCCGCTATGATGGCAGTTGGAATGATACAGGGCAGAAGACCGGGAGATGTTTCTCAGGGGGTTACACCCTCAGAGGGGGGAATTCCCGCGTCGTCCCATCCCCTGAGCCGGTAATATTCTGTAAGCATTTTTTCCATATCCTGCGCGGTAAGGGTCTGCTCACAGCCCTTTAATTGCTCCCGGAAAAACCGTTTAGGGAGTTTGTCCGACTCCTTCGTAACACCACATCGAATATTGAAGGTCCGCGCCGCATTGGTTACGGTAACAGCAATAGCGCGCAACCCTTCCTTGTCAAGGGTCAGACCAGTTGTTCCATAAATCATGTCCGTCAGGTCCGCCCAGCTTAGAAGGTCTTTATAGAAGCGGCAGAGGATAAGGGTATCAAAAAGTGTGAGAAAATCCTCATATTCAACGAAAAGCTCCGCCTTCCCCTCTGTTGTTCCCGGGGCAATTTTGCCGCTGAGTTCCGCCTGATAAAACGAGGAACGCATATGGCAGGCACCCCGATCTGATGTGGCATAAGCCAGGCCCATCCCCTTTAATACCCTGGGTTCATACCCCGCGGGTTCCAGCCCCTTTACGTGAATAGCAATGTCCTGAAGATTCCACGCCTTACTGACCTCACGGATACCTTCCGCGAGCAGGGCGCCAATTCCCTCTCTGCGGGCGATTTTGCCGATGATAGTTGCCACATCTTCCGCGTTTCCGTAACGGTAGGTTTCATTGATTTTTCCGCGGCGGGAGGCCTCAATGGTAAATGCGGCAAGATTCCCCGCGGTCACTGTGTCGATACCCAGACGGTCGCAGAGGTCATTGAGATAAATAATTTCTCCGATATCATCTATCATGCATAACCCGCCGAAGGCGTAAATTGTCTCGTATTCGGGGCCGAGAATAGTCAGCCCCTTATGGGGCCCTTCTTTCACAGTGGTCAGCTTGCCACAGGCCATGAAACAGCGCGGGCAGGCGGAGGAATGTACCTCGCACAGCTCGTGAATCCCCTCGGCGCTAATCTTTTCCCAGCCGGGGAGGGACCCCTGAGACCAGTATCGGGTCGGAAAGCCGCCGATGGTATTCATCATGCCAACAAGCATCGGCGTTCCAAGGGTTTGATAGGATTTGACCAGGGGGTTGCCTCGGGCCTTTTTCAGGACTCTCTTCCAGAGTAACTCGAGGCGCCCGCTGTCATGCGGGGTCTTTACCGCGGCGCCATGAAAGACAATTCCCTTAACACCTTTGGCCCCCATCACCGCCCCCACACCGGTACGACCTGCCGCGCGCCATTTTCCGCTCTCGATAACAGAAAAGCGGATTTTGTTCTCGCCGGCCGGGCCGATGACGACGGTCTGAGCGCCCGGATCTCCCACCCGCGTCTTCATTTTTTCTTCTGCTTCGTACGTATCCATCCCCCACAGGTTTCCAGCTTCATGGAAGATCACCCCCTGATCTGTAATCTCAAGGAAGACGGGAGAGGGGCAGGCCCCTTTTAGAAGGAAGGCATCCACGCCGCACTGCGCCATGGAAAGGGCAACCTTACCACCTGAGTAGGATTCTGAATAAATTCCCGTTTGCGGGGAACGGGTATAGACACCATACCGGCTGCTGCCATGAACCTTAAGCCCCGCAAGCGGTCCAATGGAAAAAATAAGGGGGTTTTCGGGGTCAAAGGCCCCCGGTGGCCGCTTCGGCGTGTGGGAGAGCAGCAGATAGGTGCCAAGACCCTTCCCGCCAAGGCTGACCGTTAAAACTTCCTCCGGAACAGGAAGAGCCTCAAACGTGCGGCTTGTCAGGTCAATAGAAAAAAAACGGCCGTAAAACCCTTTCAAGGCAATCTCCCCAATGGTTGCTCCGCCTTTATTTTTATAATCTCTGCCATGATGCTTACGGCAATTTCCTCCGGTGTGTCTGAGTGAATAGGCAGTCCGATGGGGGCATGAACCTGATCGAGTTCGGCAGGCGTAACGCCCTGTTCCTGAAGGCGCTCAAAGACAATCCTGTTTTTACTCCTGCTGCCGACCATGCCGATATAAGACACCTGGCGTGCCAGGACCTGGCGCAGGACTTCCTCGTCATACCGATGCCCTCGGGTCGCAATAACCACAAATGTCCGGGAATCAAGCGGGATAAACAACGGAATCTCGGCAAATTCAGGGAGGCATAATACCTTTTGCGCGTCTGGGAAAAGGGCCTCGCTGGCAAAATCTTCACGATCATCAACAACCTCGACTGAAAACCCGCAGATGGTGGCAATCCTGGCCAACGCCTGGGACAGATGGCCGCCTCCGAAGATAATGAGCCTCGGGAAAAACCGTATCATCTCAAAGACAAACAAATCGCAGGGCCGCGGCCGCGTGTCAATCTCCGCCAATGTGTTGTCAAGAACACGTAAAGGCCTTTTCCCCTCTTTCAGATAAAGACGCGCCCATCCGACAAGCCGCTCCTCAAGTTCAACAGGAATCTCCGGGGAAAAGGGGAGGAAATCATCCGGGGCAACAACCCCTTTTGTCCCAATACGGACTGACAGGGAAGTAGTGCCCCCCTTTTCCAGGCCGGTTACAATGCAAGACGGTTCTTGATTTTCCATTCGCCGCGTGACAAATTCATAGGCTGGAAGGTTCTCAGGCAGAACGGGTTCGAAAAGAAGGGTTACGTTTCCGCCGCAGACCATGTCCGAAGGGTCGTCCCCTTCCACAAGGGAAAAGGATTGAAGGTGTCCCTCTGTCCCGATGGAAACCCTTCTCGCGATTTTCAGGGCCTCCGCCTCTAACCCTCCGCCGCCAATAGTTCCGATGATCCGACCCGTCGTTTCCAGGAAGAGATGCGCGCCTTCTTTTCTTGGAACAGACCCCTTGCGGTGGATAATAGAAACCATAACCCCGTGTTTTTTCGCGCGAAGTGTTTCAAGAGCTGTATTATAAATTGACGCCATGGAACAATTCTATCAGACAAGGGGAATCACGTCAATTTTGATGGGTGTATGCGACTTTTATAAAGCAATCAACCCGGCAAACTTGACATCAGCGTTATAACAGATAAAATGGGCTAAGAGGTGGGGTTAGGAGGATCGCTATTTTTTAAAAGGTGCTCTTGCAAAAAACAGGGTGCGATTTTTGGGAATTCCGGAAGTTGTCATGCTGAATATGCGAAGAGAGAAAAAGTGATTTTACCGGAACCAGCGTTTTTGGGATGCGAGAAGGATATAAATTATAGAGGCAGGAAAAGCAATGAGTAACGAAGAGAAACGTCTGGCGGAGATTGGGCGACTCTGCGCGGGGACGGGCCATAATATCATGACCCCCCTTTCTCTTATTATGATGCATAGCGATATGCTGGCACTGAAACTCAAAGGCCAGGATACTCTGCTGAAACACCTCGAAGAAATTGGCGATCAGGTCACACGTCTGACACGAATTGCTGAATTGATGATGTGGAAAACGCAGGTCGCACAAAAAAAGACACCCACCATAATTCAGGTCGGCACCCTCGTTCAGGACAACCTTGATTTCTGGCTGGGAGATATGTTTTTTAAACACAATTTAGAGAAAACCTTTAAAATAAATATCCAGACACCCCCCGTGAATGGGGTTCCTTTTTACTACACATCATTCATGGATGAGTGGATTATATGCCTCACAAAAAGGGCCAAGGGATTAAACGGGACAAAATTTTCTGTCCACGTCGATATTATGAATGAAAAGAAATTTTCCCTGTCTTTTTCCGACACGGCCCCCCCT
>JANTFN010000043.1 GCA_024763435.1 Thermodesulfobacteriota bacterium
GGTGGGCCCCTACATGTATATTTGTGCCATTAATCCGCCACCCGATAAAATTATACAGGAAAAGGCGGGGCATTTTGAAAAGCGCGTGTTCTACGTCTTTGAACACTACGACGAATTATGGGATAAGTGGCTTACAAAATTTCGGGCCCTGGGGGAAGAAATGAGGGCAGTGAAAATACCCGGAGAACTTCCCAATTATGTCTCGGAAGAAGAGGTCCTGCCCGCTCCCACAGGATGCTATGTCAGCTATGACCTTATAGAATCCTTTGACAAGCTGGTAAATACTATGATTAAAGGCTGGCAGTATCACTTCGAAATGCTGAACCTGACCTATCTGGCTTACCTCATGTTTGCAGATGTTACCAGAAAGCTCTTTCCTGGAATCAGCGAGAGCGCCATCGGCAAGATGGTGGCCGGTGCTTATGTATCCATGTTCCGGCCGGAAGAGGAACTGTGTCAGCTGTCCCGTTTTGCTACCTCTCTGCGAGGGGTAACGGACATCCTGAAAAAAGATACCGACGTAAAACAAAAGATAGCTGAACTGGAAAAAACTCCCGACGGCAAAAGATGGCTTGAGGAATATCAAAAGGCGAGTGATCCCTGGTTTTACGTCTCATGCGGAAGCGGGTGGTTTCACCATGAAGGAAGCTGGATCACCCACCCGGAGATCCCCTACAGCTACATCAAGGGCTATATCGAACAGATAGAAAAGGGAGAAACGATTGAGCGGTCTCTGGATAAGATCGAAAAGGAAAGAGATGAAATCGTAAAAAAATACCGTGATCTTATCAAGACTGACGATGATCGAAATGCCTTTGACAATGCCTATAACACCATTCGCACCATTTACCGGTATGCGGAAGACCACCTTTTCTGGGTCGAGCACTGGTTCCACACCATCTGGTTTTCCAAAGTCCGTGAGCTTGGCAAGGTTCTTGTTGACAACGAAATGCTGGATCAGCCAGACGATATTTTCATGTTCAACCGCTATGAGGTGCCCGAAATTCTGACAGAAGTAGCCACCGGCTGGGCCCTGGGCGTGGATATCCCATTGAGGGGGAGTTACTACAAGGCAAAGGCAAAAAAGAGGAGAGAAATCCTGGCGGCGGCAGCTAAATGGAACCCCACCCCTGCCCTGGGGATCCCGCCCGAGGAGGTTGCGGAACCCTTTACCATCATGCTGTGGGGCGTTACCACCGACAGGGTAAAGGAATGGCTTGAAGGCGTGGGAGAGGTAAAGGCCGAAGATGTTAACCAGGTTAAAGGCTTTGCTTCCTCTGCCGGCGTTGCGGAAGGTCCGGCCCGTGTCTTGAAGCTTCTCAAAGATATTGTGGACCTCCAGCCCGGAGAAGTCCTGGTATGTCCGACCACCAACCCTTCGTGGGCACCCGTATTTACGAAAATCAAGGCTGCTGTCACGGACATCGGCGGGCTGACCTCCCATGCAGCAATTGTTTGCAGGGAATACGGAATCCCGTCTGTAACGGGCTCAGGCATCTCTACCTCCGTGATTAAGACAGGGGATATCGTGCGGGTAGATGGTGATACGGGCGTTGTGACCATCGTTAAAAGGGCTTCGTAAAAACAAACCTTAATTTTTATGAAGGGGGAAAGCGGCGCTTTCCCCCTTCTCAGGTAAAAATATGGGGGAAAAATGAAATACGTCTTAAACTTTAATGAAGTTGATAAAGGCTTTCTTAATACCGTTGGCGGAAAAAACGCGAGTCTTGGAGAGATGATAAAAGCTGGGATCCGGGTTCCTCCCGGCTTCGCGGTCACCACGGAATGTTACCTGGATTTTATAACAGAAACGGGTTTAAAAAAGCGGATTTTTAACATTCTTAATCAGATGAACGGTAAAGATATCAGCTCTGTAGATGCGGGAAGCGAAAAAATTCAGCGCCTTTTCTTGGAAACGGAGGTCCCCGAAAAAACACGTTCAGCTATCGTTGGCGCCTACTCTGAGCTGTGCGAAATGTGTCGTGCCGGTGCCGTTCCCGTAGCTGTTCGTTCCAGCGCAACGGCGGAGGACCTGCCTACCGCGAGCTTCGCGGGGCAACAGGACACTTACCTCTGGGTCCTGGGAGAAAATAAAATTGTGGAAGATGTTAAACGCTGCTGGGCAAGCCTCTTTGCCTCGCGGGCTATCAGCTACCGCCTGAATAATAACTTTTCTCATGAAAAGGTTCTGATTAGTGTCGGAATCCAGAAAATGGTGCATGCCAAAGCCGCGGGGGTCATGTTTACCCTTAATCCAACCAATGGAGATATCTCCAAGGTCGTGATCGAAGGAAGCTGGGGACTGGGAGAAACCGTCGTTTCAGGATCGGTAACACCGGACAAATTCGTCGTCGACAAGGTCATCATGGAGGTAAGCGAAAAAACCATTTCCCGCAAGCACATAGAATGCGTTTTTGCCGCCGACAAAAGCGGTGTGATTGATGTTGACGTTGCCCCAGACCGGCAAAACAGGTGCTGTCTCGAAAATCGTGAGATCATGGAGCTTGTCAGGACGGGAAAAACCATTGAAACCCATTATGGGCGCCCCATGGATATAGAATGGTCCATTGATGAAGATCTTCCCTTTCCGGATAACGTCTTTGTGGTCCAGGCCCGTCCGGAAACAGTCTGGAGCCAGAAGAAAAAGGAATCGGTCATCGGAAAAAAGAGCGGCTACCAGCTTCTGATGGAACAGGCCATGAAGCGGATTAAGATGACATAACCTTATCAAGCAATAAAACACGAGCCATTAATATTTCTTATGATTAGATAAATTTATTTTACTTGCAAACGGGTTATGCCCGACATATTATATGCCTGTAGAGGAAAGGAAAACGTAGAGAAAAACTACAACTATAACAGAAGGAGACAAATTACATGAAGGAAATGAGGGATTTTATCGCGAAATGTGAAGAAGAAGGGATTTTAAAAAGAATAACGGCGGAAGTTGACTGGAACTTGGAGCTCTCTCATATTGCAACCCTGAACGAGCAAAAACGCGGGCCTGTTTTACTGTTTGAAAATGTTAAGGACTACGATATGCCCGTGATTACAAGTGCTTTTACGACGCCTGAAAAACTTGCCATTGCGCTGGGAATGCCCACCTCTCTGAGCATGACGGACATGGCGCGGGAATGGATGCAACTGACCACTAAAAAACTTATTCCCCCGAAAACCGTTTCCACCGGACCGATCATGGAGATGAAAGTCGAGGGCAAGGACATCAACCTTTTCGATTATCCCGCACCCTGGTTTTATCCCCAGGACGGCGGACGATTTATCGGGACAGCGCATTACATCATCACGAAAGACCCGGACACGGGCTGGGTTAATCTTGGAACCTATCGTTCCCAGATTTTGGACGAAAACCATATCGGCATCCAGATTATCAAGGGCAAACACGCCGATTTCATGCTTCAGAAATATAAAAAGCTGGGCAAACCCATGCCAGCGGCGTCGGTCATCGGGTGCGATCCGCTCATGTTTCTGGTTTCAAGCACCCTGGTCTCCGCGGAAACAAGCGAATACGAGATTATCGGATCGCTTCGGGGCGAGCCCGTCGAGGTCGTCGAAAGCGATTTAACGGGGCTGCCGCTGCCCGCCAACGCAGAGATTATCCTGGAAGGGTTTATTGATCCCGAGGATTTCAGGGATGAAGGGCCTTTCGGGGAATACACCGGCTACTACTCGGGAAAGGCGGGTGAGGAGCTCCCCAAGCCCTGCATGAAGGTCGAACGAATCCTTCGCCGGAAATCTCCTATTTTCTGGTCCACCTCGGTGGGAAAACCGGTAAACGACACCCACATGATTCAGTCTCTTAACCGGACGGCAACCCTCTGGACAGACCTTGAAAACATGCGGGTGCCGGGCATCCAGTCCGTTTATATCCTGCCGGAGTCCACGGGACGTTTCTGGGCGATTGTCTCCGTGAAACAGATGTATCCGGGTCACTCCATGCATGCCGGAACGGCGGTTATCTCAACCACGACCGGCCACTACGGTCTCAAGGGGGTTATCGTGGTGGATGAGGACATCCCCGCGGACGATATGACCAAGGTATGGTGGGCCCTGAGCGTTCGGTATGACCCGAAACGGAGCACCCAGATTATTAACCGCGGCCGTTCCACCCCGCTGGATCCGGCACTGCCGATCGACGCCCGTGAAATCGTCTCACGGATTATCATGGATGCCTGCACGCCATTTGAATGGAAGAAAAAACCGGTCGAAATACAGCTTGACGAAGAAACAGTCAAAAAAGTCAACGCCCGTTGGAGCGAGCTGGGATTAGACTGACAAATAAAAGTGATGGGCTAAGGACAAAAAGCGAAGGGAAACACGGGTTAAGGGGTTTTATTTGACCTGGTCCTCTTCGCTTAGTCCTCAGTCCTTCCTGCTTCACCTTGTTCACTTTTGACCAAGTGATGAAATTCAACGAAATAAAGGAGAGCTACGCCTATGAGAGTGATTCGATACACAGATGAAATGATGAATGAATTTTCCCTCGCCGGATACTGGACGGAGGAAACCTTTTTTGACTTCTGGAAACGCAACGCGGAAAAATGGCCCGATCAGGAGGCCCTGGTGGATTCCAACTACCGCATCACCTGGAAAGAGGCCGTCGCCCTTGTCGACGCGATCGCCGGCCAGTGGATTGACATGGGATTTGATAAAGATACCCATATTATTATTCAATCCCCCAACAGTGTTTACGGGTTTCTTGCCCGGATTGCCTGCGAACGCGCGGGGTTGATTGCCTTAACGGTCTATCCCTACCTGAGGCATAAGGAACTGGAATTCATGGCGGAAAAGACCCAGGCGCAGGCCGTGGTCTTCCCCGCGGTCTATCGCCGCTTCAATTACCTCGAGATGTTCCGGGAGATACAGAAGAAACGACCCTCCATCAAACATTTCTTTCTGATGGACGAGACCGTTCCGGAAAACGCGGGGAAAGACTGCCGCTCTCTTTTTCAAATGGCCCGGGAAGGCCTCAAAAAATCATATCCTGAATCCGTATTCAGTGAACGCCGATTCAATCCCAAAGCGGATGTAGGCCTTCTGACAAGCACGACCGGAACCACGGGGCTCCCCAAGCTGGTGGAATGGCCGATCGCCTCGCGCCTATGCACCTCCAAGGCAAGAATCGACATTTGGGATCTGACGAATGAAGACACAACCGTGGCTGTCGCGCCCCACGCGGGCGGCGCGGCAGGAACGCTTACCTATTTTGCCGCGCCCCTGGCCGGGGCCAAAACCGTTCTGATGGAGGAATTCAGCGGCGAGAGTGCCCTGCAGCTGATTGCAAAGGAAAAGGCCACAGCTATCGGTGTGGTTCCGACGCATCTCGTTCGCATGCTGGAAGCAGATGAAACGAAATACGATCTGAGCTCCCTCCGTTTCATCCGCTCCGCGGGCGGCTATCTGTCTCCGCAGGTCGCGGAAGAGGTAGAAGACCGGTTCAAGGCCGTCATCACAAGCGACCTCGGCACCCAGGACGTAGGCTCTGTCTCCGGATGCCGTATCACCGATTCTGTAGAGCTGAGGCGGAAAACTGTGGGTCGGCCTCTTCCCGGCAATCAAGTTGTCCTGAAAGATGAAAACGGAAATCCCGTCCCGGAAGGCGAGCCCGGAATTTTATGGTTCCGCGGTCCTCACGCCCCGGCAGGCTATTACCGCGACCCGGAAATGACGGCCACCGTCTTCAAAGAAAACGGCTGGACCACCACGGGCGACATTGTAAAATTCGACCAGGGATGCATGTGGATTCTGGGCCGGCAGAAAGACATGATTATCCGGGGCGGACAGAATATCTATCCCTCTGAAATCGAGGGGATGCTCAATGACCATCCAAAGGTCGCCAATGTGGCCATCGTCGGGATGCCTGACAGAGAATTTGGAGAAAAGGCCTGCGCTTATGTGGTTCCAAAGGCCGGCCAGACCCTGACCTTTGAAGAAATGGTTTCGTTCCTTAAAGAGAAAAAAATCGCCGCCTATAAACTTCCGGAGCGGCTTGAAAGCATGAAAGAACTCCCCACGGTAGGAGATTCCGGAAAGGTTAATAAGAAGGCGCTAAAAACTGACATCGAGGAAAAACTTGCCAAGGAAGGGGCCTGAGTTGGACCGCGCAACTATTCTGATTATTTCGACCCTGGATACCAAGGGTGAAGAAACCCTGTACCTGAAAAACAGCGTCGAAAAGGCCGGCGCGCGCCCCGTGATCATGGATCTTTCCATGGGCACGCCGAACGCCGACCTGCCACCGGCGGAAATTCCATCAAGCGCGGTCGCGGAGGCGGGGGGAAGCACCATTAACGCGATCCGCGCCTCCCGCGAACGTTCAAAAATAACCGCGACGATGATCGAAGGCGCGACGGCCATCGCGAAAGAAAAACAGGCGTCTGGCGAAATCCACGCGGTTATCGGCCTTGGCGGTTCCACGGGATCCCTGATGGCAACCGAGGTCATGCGCGCCCTTCCCTTCGGCGTTCCAAAAATGATGGTTTCTTCCACCGCGGCCCTCCCGGGATTGTCCACCCGCTACATTGGAAAGGGGGATATCGCCCTTTTCCACACGGTTATAGAAATATCCGGTCTGAGCAACCTCCTCAAACAGGCGCTGGACCGGGCTGCCGCTGCCATCTGCGCGATGGCAACCGTCCCACCGCCATCCGTCACGCAGGACACAAACAACCTCGCCGTAGCCCTGACCATGCTGGGACCGTGCGAACACTGCGCCAGTGCTATTCGGAAAGGTCTTGAAAAAAAGGGTTACCAGGTCACCGGTTTCTCCGCCGCCGGCATCTCGGATGCCGCCATGGAGGATATGATACGCCAGGGACTTTTCAATGCGGTCATTGACCTTGCGCCCGGAGGCGTCGGCGAGGCCCTCTGGAAAGGGATGCGGTCTTCCGGCCCCCGCCGTATGGAAGCGGCCGGCAAGATGGGCATTCCCCAGATTATCGCCCCCTGCAGCGTTAACTTTATGACGCCGAGAAAGTCTCAGTATAAACCGGAGTATCATGAACGGCGGAAATATGACCTTGACAAACACCGCACCTGGATTAGAATCTCTCCGGATGAAATGGCACGTGTCGCCGAAGCGTTCGCGGAAAAGCTGAACCGGGCCAAAGGTCCCGTTCGGGTTCTCATTCCGGAAAAAGGCTGGTCCGCCGTGGACAAACCCGGCAGCAACGTCTATGATCCCGGCGAAGACCATATTTTTGAGGAAATCCTTGAAAAAACCCTCAACCCGGCGATTACGATTATCAGGGTCAACGCGAACCTCGAAGACCCTGAATTTGCCGAGGCGGTTCTGGCAGCGTTCCGGGATATCGTATCCTGAGCGTTCCCTGAAAAAATAAATGTGCTAACAGGAGGTTTTCATGTCTGAATCAACTAAAAAAAATACCGACAAAAAAACAGTCAAGGGGAGAACATCCGGGCAGTTCCGGTGCCTGTACTGCTTCAAGCGGATTACAGCGCCTCCCGGCGCGAAGTCAACGACCTGCCCCCATTGCGGGTATGCCTGGCGAATCTCCTGGTTCAGCCCGGGAGAACCCAGAATCCGCGGACCCGTATGGGAAAATAACGAAGCAATGACCCGGAAAATCATGGCGGAAAGCAAAGGAGGAAGTAAATAATGGCGTTAAAACGTAAAATTGCCTATATTGATCTGACAAACAGGACGGTGAAAACGGCGTCCATCCCCATCGAACTGCGAAAGAAATTCCTGGGCGGAAGGGGTCTGGATATGTATCTCCTGTACAACCACATGGAGCCGGGCGCGGACGCCCTCGGACCGGGAAACGTGGCCCTTGTCAGCGCGGGCCTGCTTGTGGGAACGCTCGCCTCCGCGTCCGCCAGAATCCATCTCGCCGGAAAATCACCTTTGACCGGGTTCATCGGATCCGCGAATTGCGGCGGCTTTTTCGCCCCGGAAATGCGTCTCGCGGGATTTGACCACCTCGTTATCAAAGGCAAGGCAGACAAACCTGTTTACCTCTGGATTCATAACGGCGACATCGAAATTCGAGACGCCGGCCACCTGTGGGGACACAATGCCCAGGACAGCCAGACCCTAATCCGTGAAGAGTTGGGAGATGATGACATTCAGTCCCTGACTATCGGCGTAGCGGGTGAAAACCTGGTCCGTTTTTCCTGCGTCATGACCTCGATGAAAAATGCCGCGGGAAGAACCGGCATCGGCGCCATCTGGGGCTCCAAAAACCTCAAGGCCGTCGCCGCGCGCGGGACAATGGACATCGGCATCGCCCATCCCGAAGAGGCCCTCGATTACAACAAGGAGATTATCACACAGGTTACCTCCGCCAAGGTCTCCAAAACGATGCAGAAGCTGGGAACCATGTTCATCTGGGGAACAACCAACACGACAGGCCTGGTAAGGGTGAGAAATTTCCAGTCCAACCAGATTCCCCACGCGGACGACATCGAGCCTGAATCCATTGAAGAAGAAATGATCGGCACAGCCGGTTGCTTCGGGTGCCAGGTCCACTGCCGCGGGCGATATTTTATCAAAGGCGGCCCCTATTCAGGGACCTATGCCGAAGGCCCGGAATACACCTCGCTCGGCGCCTTTGGCGCGGAGGTTGGGTGCACCAGCAAACAAACCGTCCTCGTAGGCAACCACCTCGTCAACAGTTACGGGATGGACACCCTTGAAACGGGCAGCATGATTGCCTGGGCCATGGAACTCTTTGAAAAGGGTATCCTGACCGAAAAAGACACGAACGGATTAGATTTGAGCTTCGGCAATAATGACGCCGTCATCGAGGCCGTCAACCAGATTGCCCATCGGGAAGGGATTGGCGATATTCTCGCCGAAGGCCCCCTGCGGGCAGCGGAAAAAATCGGCCAGAATTCCATTCAATACCTTATCCACGTTAAAGGGATGAGCAATCTCCACTCTGACGAAAGGCCCACACCCGCCCTGTCTCTGAATATCGCCACGGCGTCACGCGGTGCCGACCACCTGCGAAGCCGGCCTGCCATCGACCTCTATCACCTGCCGGAAAAAGTCCTGAGAAAAATCTTCGGCAATCCCGTTCCCTATGATGGCCCGTTGACATCCGATTTCCGGGATTACGAGGGAAAACCCTGGGAGGTCATCTGGCAGGAAATGTGTTACGGGGCCGTTGATTGTCTGGGAATTTGCAAATATCACACCGTATTTCTCGGTCCCAATATGCCCAATTTCGATGAATGGTCAAAACTCATCTATCTCAACACGGGCCTTGAACTCTCTCCGAAAGATATCTGGGACAGCGCCGAGCGCTGTTATACCCTGGAAAAACTTTTTAACCTGAGAGAGGGCCAGACGCGTGACATGGACTGGCTGCCAGATAGATATTTCGATGAACCCACAGACAAAGGCCTCCCCGTTGTGCGGGGACGTTCCATCGACCGTGAAAAATTTACAAAGATGATTGATGAATATTACAAACTTCATGAATGGGATAAAAAAGGTATTCCTAAAAAGGCAAAACTTGAAAGTCTTGGATTGAACAACGAACCTTCCCATCAACTGTAAAAGATATTTCGGAGGAAATTTACATGTCTAAAATCCTGGTCATAGATCACGAAAAATGCACAGGGTGCAGGTTGTGCGAACTGGTCTGCTCCGTAAAGCACGAGCGGGTCAGTAACCCTTACCGTGCGCGGATAAAAATCGTAAAGTGGGAGATGGCGGGTAAAATTATCCCCGTCGTCTGCCAGCAGTGCGAGGATGCCCCCTGCATGGGCGTCTGCCCTGTTAACGCCCTTTCAAGAAATGCCGAAACTGGCGCGGTCGAGATTGATTATGACGTGTGTATCGGGTGCCGGATGTGCATGAATGCCTGTCCCTTCGGCGCGATGGGGTACGACTGGGTCAACAGCCACGTCATCAAATGCGACCTCTGCGGCGGCGATCCCCAGTGCGCGAGATTCTGTGAAACCGGCGCGATTCAATATGTGGAAAAAGCCACGCTGGGCGCCCTTAAACAGCGAAAAGGCGCGGCCGCCCTTGCCGAAGTCATGACAAAAGTGAGTACCGCTTATTCCGAAGCGGGGTAAACAAACAAAGCGGCGGGATTGAAAATGCCTTTGGACGCGGATTACCGCGTCCGGGCACTACGTTCGCTCGTTTAAAACCCGCTGACACGGAGAAAAAAATGAAGGCGCAATCACCCGCCGGTGTTATTTTTGACCTCGAAGGCACACTTGTCGATTTCCAGTGGAAGATTGCGGAGGCCGTAGCGGAAGTAAAGGAAAAGATCGGAGAATGGAACTGGACAGCGCCCCTTGCCGATATTCGGGACTACGCGCAACTCTACAACACAGGCATCAAAATCGCCCCTAGATCTGATGAAAAAGAGCGTTTTTTAACCGTCATCAATGAAATTTATGACACCTACGACAAAGACGCCCTCACCCGCTGGGAACCCCAGCCGTTTGCGCGAGAGCTGCTTGAAGCCCTGAAGGCCAAACAGACACCCATCGCCCTCTGCTCCAACGTAGGACGCAAGGCCATGGATGGTGTGCTTCTCCTTTATGGATGGAACAGGCGGTTCGACGTCTCGCTTTCAAGAGATGAGGTTCGGTTCCTCAAACCGGAACCGGAAGGGCTTGAAAGAACCATCGAATTACTGCACTTGTCGCCGAGGGAAGTCCTCTTCATCGGCGACAGTCAGACCGATATCCGAACGGCGAGGAAGGT
>JANTFN010000044.1 GCA_024763435.1 Thermodesulfobacteriota bacterium
CCCCCGACCATACCCCCAACGCCGATAGCGATGAGTTCTTTAAGCCCAAGTTTTTCTGCCTTGTTTTTTTTCATATTCGCAAACCTTCATTTTTACAATTGGTTTTACGCACAGGGGAAGAGGGCATGCTTGTAAAGCAGGAAACGCGCGACGTGTTCTTCCCACGAAAAACTTGTTACGGTATAAAAAACCTGCCGGGGAAATTTCAGTTTCAACCCTGCGCCACCCCTTTGCTAAAATCGCCATAGTTTCTATCATCCAAATAGAGGAATTGAAGCGAAAAGTCAATCATTTAACCTGTCAAAATCCCTTTTGGAATACCCGCGGACGAAGTCATTCCTTCTCTTCGAGAAGATACCCGGCGCCGCGAATGGTGTGGATGAGTTTTTTGTTGTAAGAACGGTCAACCTTGTCACGCAGCCGGCAGACACGCGCCTCCACGACATTGGTTTGAGGATCGAAGTTATAATCCCAGACATGTTCCATAATCATGGTCTTGGAAACAATACGCCCGGCACTTCGCATCAGATATTCCAGCAGGGCGAATTCCTTGGCCTGCAACTCAATTTCAACGTTTTGTCGCGTGACTTTACGTTTGACCAGGTCCATCACAAGGGTTCCAACTTTTAATTGCGTCGGTTCCACAATGGCATTGGCACGACGCAAGAGGGCCTGAATACGGGCTAAAAGTTCCGCGAAAGCAAAGGGCTTAACAAGGTAATCATCTCCCCCTGCCTGAAGTCCTTTGACGCGGTCATCGACGGAATTCCTGGCACTGAGGATGAGAACCGGTGTCGCAATCTTTTTGCTCCGGAGCCTTTCAATCAAGGTTATGCCGTCCAGTTTGGGCAGCATGATGTCCACAATAGCGGCATCATAGGGCTCGGTTGAGGCCAGATGCAGGCCGTCTTCCCCGTTGGCGGCATGGTCCACGGCATATCCTTCCTGTCGCAGCCCTTTAGCAACAAACCCGGCAACCCGCGCATCATCTTCAACAATTAAAAGTCGCATGCTGACTCCTTTCAAGTTCTGGAAAGTTTCAGTTAAGCTTAACACACCTTTACCCGGCATGTAAAAGCAATCCATCTATTTTAAAAACCCGCCAGGTTTATCAGGGCCTGTGCTTCCGGTGTGTAGCGGTTTTTTGTTTCATAGATGATAAAGGGGAGGGGAACATTCAGAGGGGTCTGCTTTTCCTTTCTGGCCTCAATTAACACAAGGACCGCGGGGAGGTTCGCGCGGGAATGGACAAACCGGAGACGGCAGGGGAAAAGGTGTGACTGCAAAAGCAGCCCAAAGGTCTCCGCGAGTCTTTCGGCGGGCAGAATTAAATTGAATCCGCCCCCTCTTTTCAGCAGGGCCTTCCCGCGGGAGATAAAATCCTCAAGTGTTCCTCTCAGTTCATGCCGCGCCAGGGCCTTCTGGTTGTTGGGGTTTACGCGCCCTGAAACAGGGGTGTAATAAGGGGGATTAGCACAAACATGGTCTACCGGTAAAATCCTTTTAGCCAGTTCTCTGTTCCGGACATTGCCCGTAACAACGGTGACGGCTTTTTCCACATGGTTCAACCGGCAGTTCCGCCTGGCAAGGTCCGCCAGTTCTTCCTGAACTTCCACCGATACGACGTGCTTTACGTGATTAAGCCTTGCGAGGGCAATGGCAATAATGCCGCACCCGCTTCCCAGGTCCGCCCATTGATCCCCCGGAGAGGCCGATAAAAACCCCCACAGGAGCAGACTGTCGATGGAAAACCGATACCCGTCCCTGGGTTGAATCAGGAAAAGCTGGTTGTCGCCCAGGACATCCAGTGTTTCACCTTCCCCTGGCGTCAGTTTCATTTCAGGAACCCCTTAAAAGCAGGCTTATCCCCGGGGGGCGTGTTTGTAGATAACCAGCCCGCTCAAAAGCTTCGGGAAGAAAAAGGTCGATTTCGGGGGCATCACCTGGTTGTCCGCGATAACATCATGAATTTCCTTGAAGGTATTGGGATTGAAGAGAAATGCCATCTGGAATCTCCCCGAATGCACGAGATCAATGGCTTTCCCGTTGTTTTTGATGATGTTGATGTGGGTCTGCCGTTTCTGGTCCGTGTCAAGATTCAGGATTCTCTTGAGAACAAGTTCATTAAAAATGGGAATAGCCATGTGCCGGATGGACCGGGAAAAGCTCAAAAGAATCGTGTCCTTTCTCATTTTTTGTTTCAAGGTCAGCAGACAAAAACAGGACCGTTTCATCAGAAACAAGCCAAATCCAATTTCCCGCCCCTGTATTACCTTAAGGGCGTCAAAAAATTTCACTCGCTGTTTCTGCTCCTCTTCTTCATTCTGGAAGGGAAATTCGGTCACATCAAAAAATTCCCGCAGCTTTTCCAAAAAGAGCGGCATCTCAAAATTTTCCAGGCTGTGCAACAACCGGTGAGAGGGGAGGATCGTCAGGCCTTTGTCATGCGTGTTCGTAAAATACATCATGACATAGTCAAACGGTGCCTGGCCCGATGAATTGCCCGTAAGCTTCCGCATCTCATTACGATAGGCCAGCGCGGTCGCGTATCGGTGATGCCCGTCCGCGATAAGCAGTTTTTTCTCCGAGAGGACCTGAACCGCCAGCGCAAGGGCCTCGGGATCCGTTACCCGATAAAAGCGGTGGCGCACATTGTCCTCATCTGTTGTATCAAGAAGG
This sequence comes from Thermodesulfobacteriota bacterium, assembly GCA_024763435.1. Taxonomy (GTDB): domain Bacteria; phylum Desulfobacterota; class S145-22; order S145-22; family S145-22; genus JANTFN01. Next base: position 2,680 of record JANTFN010000044.1, read on the forward strand.
GGATCATCCTGATGTTTTTCCATAAAGGTCTCGTTAATTGTCATCTCCGGGTCGGAGTAAAGGGAAAAGATGGGGCTGAGATTCGCCTGGCTCGCCCGGAGAAGCATTAAGCGATCGTCTATCTGTTTTTTATGTGTCATTTCATGGGGCGCGATTTTCCCTGAAGCAAACGACTCGAGCTTGCAGAGGGCAATAAATCCTTTCCGCGTCAGCCTGCTGCCATTCTCCAGGTCATAATCCTGCATATAAAAATAAACAGCGGGTTGTGTGTCAAAACGCAGCACCCCTTCATGGATCCAGTTATTCAGAAGGGTTTTCACCGTTTCATAGCGTTCGGGGGATTCGTCCCGGGCACCAAGAATAAGACGGACAATATTATAAGGAGATCGTGCCGCCAGGGCCTTTTTCTGCCGATCCGAAATAACATCATACGGCGGAGCGATAACATCCTCATACGCTATCTTCGCAGGGTTGTAGCACAACCCCTTGAAAGGCTGAATTCGTGCGGGTTTTACCATAATAGAATTATTCTCCTTGATGTAAGGTTAATGACTTCGGTCCTTATAGATCTGAGGCCACTGGTTTGTAAAAATGTTTTTTTTGCTTGGATTTGAAGCCTGAAACACAACGCGTTTTGAATTTTTAAATTTTTATCTTTCGTTTCCATAACGGTATTTCCTGAAACCGTCAGCGTTATCCCCCCGTCTTGAGAACTTGAAGTGCCGCCTCAACCAGGGCCTTGTATTGAAGTATATTTTTTAAATCTTTGTCAAAAAAGGGCTTTTTCGATTGCACCCTGTCCGCGTAAAAGCATCCGATAACCCTTCCTTTGAAAGAAAAGGGAACAAGGCAGAAGCTGGTCCCCTTTAACTTGTTGAAAATATCCCAGTTAACATTTTCCCGCTGGGGCGGTCGTTTAACAGAATCAACAATAACCGGTGCCCCGCTTCGCATGGCATTGTTATAATGGTCGTGAAGCCCCTCTCCGAGTGGGGTTTCTATCTGTGTTAAATCCCCTGGAAGCTGAATACCAACCCCCATTCTTGCCTTCAGGCTTTTCTTGCTGTTTTCTGGAAAAAGCAGGATAACCCTGTCAAGACCGACGCCTTTCAGAATCCCTTCCATTGCCATGAGTAAGATATCATTCAGCGTAGCGCCTTCCCGAATTGTGTTATCAATATCCCGCATGGAGTCTTTTCTGTATTGGGTCCGCTGGGCTTCTGACATTTTCCACCACGGTGCGTCACTTACGACCTGTTCCTGTTTGTGTACAGAAAAATCCGCGATAAAATCCTCGACAAGCGTCTGGAATTCCCCTGGTTTAAAGGCCATCTGCAAAACATCGAGAAACTCAGTCCCATCCCCGAGGGCTGTTTGGATCAGTGACTTACCTTCATCAGCGGGGATACCAAGAAGCGGGAAATACCTTTCCATAACCTGCTGGGTGTTTCTGGGATACCAGAAAGCCTCGAGGACATGAAGGGAATAGAATAACTCCGTGGAACAGGCCACGATGGTCTTGAGGGTGTCATTTTTCGAAACAATCATCGTGGGCGATCCGGCAAGAAGCAATTCAAGTTTCGCAACAATTGTGGGTGGAAATCCCCAGAACCGTGTCAATTCAACATTGATTTCCTGGAAAGAAACCCCGAGAACCCGCCTTGACGCGGTATTTTTACCCGCTTCTCCGGAAATAACAATCTTCCGTATTTTCTCAAACTGTTCTGGAAGGGCGTAGGCCGTCATGAGAAGCCCGATGTTATCAAGCAGCGTAAGGATAAATACCTCTTCCTCTTCCTCGTCCGCGTAATTCAAGCGTTTGGCCAGAATTCTTGAGAACAACGCCGCGAACATGGTTACAAGCAGGTGGGCACGCAAATATTTGCTTTTAGGGCTTCTGTAAAAATAATCAAGGACCCGTACCCCGACCGTCATGTTTGTAATGGTTTTAAATCCAAGCACAACGACAGAGCGTGAAATAGTGCTTATTTCCTTCTGACTCCAGTTGTAGTACACGGAATTTGCCAGTTTCAAAACCTTGGTCGTTAAGGCAAGGTCTTTCAGGATGACATTCGCGAGGTCAGCCGCGGAGGAGGTCTCCTTTTTTTCGAGATCGGTTATCTCCCTGATCGTGGCTGTCATAACCGGCAGATCACCGACATCCTTCATTTTTTTAATAACAGCCGCAATGGCCTCTTGTGTGCCTGGAGACATAGAATCCTTTTTTAACTGTTCTGAATTATGGAATATCCGAAAACCATACCCCTGTCAATAGTGACGCCCCTGTACGGGAAAAGAGCTGAAAGAGGGCTTTTCTATCACGAGAACCCGGATTTCAATTGGTCATCTATTCCCGGATATGGTATAATAACGGTAATGTTTTTGATTTCAAGGGATTAAAATGCAAAAAGTCATCGATATAAGCAAAAAAGACACCCAGGAGAAAAGACGGAGAAAGCGGGAATTGTGGATTGTTTTTGCCGTCTCGCTTCTCCTCGTAGGATTGACGTTTTTTGAGGTTCACTATCAAAAATATGCCGGGGAAATCCCCCTCAGCAACAATATTATTCTTATTGCGCTTGCGAACATAGATATTATCCTGACACTGCTGCTTATCTTTTTAATTACACGAAATTTTGTCAAACTCTTTTTTGAGAAAAAGCGGAAGGTTTTAGGGGCAAAGCTGCGGACGAAATTAGTGTTTGCCTTCATTTCTCTTTCCCTCATCCCGGCAATCCTGCTTTTTATTGCATCCGTAGGAATTGTTCGAAACAGCACTAAAAAATGGTTTCGGACCCAGGTGGAAAACTCCCTCGCGGGCGCCCTTGAAGTTGCTCAGGTTTATTACAAAGACAAGGCAGAATCCGTGGTACACTTCACATCTCAATTTTCCAAAAACCCTGCTTTTATCAGGAACACCTTCACCGGCAGTCACGATGCACGCCAGGCCTATCTTCAGAAGTTAATTTCCATTCAGCATTTAAGTGCTGTTATGATTTTCGACACAAAGCTGAAGCTTATCCGAAAGGGAATCGATACCACCCTGCCCGGAGAGGCCTTGTCGCCTCCACCGAAAGATATTCTCGCGCTGGCATGGAAAAAGGGAAAGCGCTTCAGTTACAGTACCGCCCTCTCTTCAGGCCAGATAATTTATGGCATTGCCCCCTTAAAACTATCCCTTCCCCCCTATCAAACTATTCTCGTCACAAGCTATTACATCAGAGAAGATCTCGTTAAAAAGATGCAGGAAATTTCCAGGGCCTATCTCGAATATAAGCAACTAAAGGTCCTTAAAAATCCCGTTAAAACTATTTACCTGTTAAGTCTTCTTCTGGTTACCCTCCTCGTTCTGTTTTCCGCCACTTGGTTTGGCCTTTATTTTTCAAAACTTATTACAGTCCCGATACAGGAGCTGGCGCAGGCAACAGAAGAAATTTCCAAAGGGCATCTCGATTTTCAGTTGAAAATTAAAACAAGAGATGAAATTGCCATGCTGGTTGATGCCTTCAACCGGATGACCAGCGACCTGAAAACCAGCAAGGAACAGATAGAAAAAACCACCAAAAGCCTGAAAAAGGCAAACCTGGAACTCGATCAACGGCGACGTTATATGGAGGTAGTTTTACAGAATATTGCCACCGGCGTTGTTTCAGTCAACGAAGACGAATGTCTGTCCACCATCAACAAATATGCCGCGACCCTGTTCGGCATTGACGTTCAAAAGGCCCTGGGCAGACATATTGATGAAGTCATGCGGGATCCTTATAAAAGTATGGCCAAAAATCTGCTCCGGGAAGCGAGAGAAAACGCCAAGGGATGGGTTGAACGGCAGATAGACCTTTCCGTCGGGGAAACCCACATGACGCTGCGCGTAAATGTTACCGCCCTGCAGGAGGAAAAGGAGGCCTATCTCGGTGTTGTTGCTGTTTTTGAGGACCTTACGCAGATGGTCAAGGCACAGAGAATGATTGCCTGGCGCGAGGTCGCGCGGCGGATTGCTCATGAAATAAAAAACCCGCTCACACCGATTAAACTCTCCGCGCAGCGGCTGAGGAAAAAATACACAACACTTTATGAGGAAAATGGCGGCGCCTTTTCCGAATGCACCGATACTATTATTCAACAGGCGGATGTTCTCAAAGGCCTTGTAAATGAATTTTCCCATTTTGCGAGGATGCCTGAAGCAAATCCCAGACCTGATAACCTGAATGCTATTATTCTTGATTCCCTGCGTGCGTACACGGAAGGTCACCAGAATATTACATTTAAAACCAACCTTCTTGATGATATTCCAACCATGAACCTCGACAGGGATCAAATAACCCGTGTCCTGACAAACCTGATAAATAACAGTATCGCGGTAATAGACGGAGAAGGAACCATTACAATTTCAACACACTTTAATCGAATCCTTAAAATTGTGAAACTTTCTATTTCAGATACAGGGCCAGGCATCCCGGACACAGACAAATCCCGCCTTTTTGAACCCTATTTCTCCACCAGAAAATCCGGAACCGGCCTTGGCCTGACCATTGTCAATACAATTATCAACGATCATAACGGCTACATCCGGGTAAAAGACAATAAACCCAAAGGAACTGTTTTTGAAATCGAATTTCCCGTCTAAAGGAGGAAACCGTGCCACCGCAATCCATCCTCATTATTGATGACGAAAAAAGCATCCTGCAAAGTCTCAATGGCATTTTGAAGGACGAGGGTTATCAGACCTTTCTCGCAGGAGATGGCCCATCTGGGCTCGAACTTGCAAGCCGGGAAAGCCCTGATCTCGTGCTTCTCGATGTTGCCATGCCCGGAATGGACGGTACGGAAGTCCTGTCACGCTTGAAAGCGGCCTTTCCTTTTATCCCCGTTATTATCATGACCGGCCATGGCTCCATTGATTTAGCGGTCAGGGCCATTAAGATGGGCAGTTATGATTTCCTTGAGAAGCCCCTTGAAATGGACAAACTGCTGCTGACCATTCAAAATGGTCTGAATTTTGGGGCCCTGCAACGGGAAAATTATTTCCTTAAACAGAAAATAGAAAAGCAATACGCCTTTATCGGAAATTCAGCCCCTATCCGGCACCTTCGGCAACAGATAGAACAGGCAGCACCTTCCAACGCGTGGGTTTTAATCTTCGGCGAAAATGGGAGCGGAAAGGAGATTGTGGCACGGGAAATCCATCGCCTAAGTGCAAGGAGCGAAAAGCCCTTTGTTGAAGTGAATTGTGCCGCCATCCCTGAAGAGCTGATCGAAAGTGAACTGTTCGGTCACGAAAAAGGCGCGTTCACTGGTGCAACATCCATGAAGCGGGGAAAATTTGACACCGCGCACGAAGGGACGATATTCCTGGATGAAATCGCCGATATGAGCCTGAAAACACAGGCAAAAATACTGAGAATTCTTGAAGAGCAACGATTTGAACGGGTCGGTGGCAACAAAACAATTCAGGTCAATGTCCGGGTCATTGCCGCGACGAATAAAAATCTTGAGGCAGAAATTGCGAATGGCAGCTTTCGGGAAGACCTTTATTTTCGCTTGAATGTCATTCCCTTTATCGTGCCGCCGCTGAGGGAGCGGAAAGATGATATCGCGCTTCTCTCAGATTATTTTTTGAGGGACTTTACAGAAAACCGGGGCCGGCAACGCAAGATCCTTGATGCAGAGGCGATTGCGGCGCTGGAGGCTTATCCCTGGCCTGGGAATGTGCGGGAACTTCGAAACATCATGGAGCGTCTCAGTATCATGATCCCTTCCAGCACGATTGGCCTGCAGGATCTTCCACCCGAGATAACCCGAAATTCAAAGACACCGGAGGCCCACCCTGTAAAAGAAGAATTTTTAACATTAGATTCAATAAAAGAGGCTGTGTCATCCTTTGAACGCGATTATATTGTGGAAAAGCTCCGGGAGAATAACGGAAATATATCAAAAACCGCGGAAATGATAGGTATCGCAAGAAGAAATTTAACGCATAAAATTAAATCCTATGATATAGATATGGCGCGGGAGGGAATCCAACGTTGATGTACGAAAACGCAAAAGTAATTGAATTGAAGGGACCTTTGGCCGCTATTCTGGTTGATGCCACCACAACCTGCGAAGGCTGCACGTCGCATTCCTGCACCAGCCGGGCTTCCCGGTGCGACAAAACGTTTCTTGTTGTGAACACAATCAAGGCCAAACCCGGTGACAAGGTTGAGGTTGCCATGTCTTCTTTTTCCTTCCTTGCCAGTGCCTTTCTTGTTTATCTGGTTCCCGTTGTTGCCCTGATTATTGGCTTTGCTGCCGGGGAAAAACTGGCGCCGTTATTTACCGACCATATAACCGCCTTCGCGGCCCTCTGTGGATTTGGATTGATGGCCTTAACCTTTGCAATAATTTACGGGTTTAACCGGTGGTGTAAGGAGCGCACGCTTTTCCTTCCCAGGACAACACGTGTCCTCTCGTCATAAAAAGCCAGGGCTTGCGATATTCAAACGGGTCGCCGGTGGGCTTTAAATACGCCCGATTAAAACATCAAAGCCGCCCATAATCATGGCAGCCCCTACAATAATGAGCAGACTGCCGCTGATGATGTTAATAACCCGCAGATGCCGTTTAATCCACCCCGAGGCCCCCAGAAAGGTGTTGATGGCCAATCCCGCGAAAATGAAAGGAATTGCCAGCCCGAGAGAATAAAAGGCAAGAAGAATAATCCCCTTTGACACACTCCCTGTGGAACTTGCATAGAGAAGAATCGAGGCAAGAATAGGCCCGATACAGGGTGTCCAGCCCGCCGCGAACGTGATGCCTGTCAGAAAAGAACCGAAAAGCCCAATCCGCTTACGCCGAATTTGAAGTTGTTTGTTTTTTTCCAGGAATTTGAACTGGATAATTCCAAGGAAATGAATCCCCAGAAGGATAATAATTCCCCCGCCGATACGCAGGATAAGCTCCTGATGCTTCGCGATAAGATTACCGATAGACGTAGCCGAGGCGCCCATAAGGGTAAAAACAAGTGTAAACCCCAATACAAAGGCAATTGAATGACGAAAGGTGGCCCATCGCACCTTTGCCATGGAATCCTGAGCGGTAAGGTCATGAAACGAGACGCCCGTCATATAGGTAAGGTAAGAGGGAATCAGGGGCAACACGCAGGGAGAAACAAAAGACAAAAGCCCTGCCGAAAAAGCAATAAAAATAGACATGGATTGCGCTGTTTGTGTCATAAAATACTCCTAAAAAATACTGGCATCAGTAAATCATTTTACGGTATTGGCCAGGAACATCACCAGCTGCGGGAAAACCTCCAGCATTAAAACACAGAGGAGATAGGTTGGCAGAAAAAAGGTCACACCCTTAAACACCGTTGACAGGGGAATGGCATCCTTAGACATTCCTGCAACAACATAGGCGTTGACCCCAACGGGCGGTGTGATGGCGCCCATCGTCGTAACGATGGTTATCATGACGCCAAACCACACGGGATCATAATGAAGCTCCATGGCAAGGGGATAAAATATGGGGATAGTAATCAGCAGAAAACCCAGCGCGTCCATGATGGCGCCCCCGACAATAAACACCCCGATCATCAGCCAGAGAATCACAAAACCGGGAACGGGCAGACCCGAGGCCCACTGGGCAATACTGTAAGGCAGGCGGGTTACGGCCAAAAATCTCCCAAAAACAACGGCACCCGCCACGATGACAACAATAAAACATGAGATCCTCAGCGTATCGTAAACGGCCCCTTTGAACCCCTTCCATGAAAGAGAACGTCTTATAAGACTGATAACAATAGCGAAAAAGGCCCCAACGGCTCCGGCCTCGCTCGGCGTAAAGAACCCCACATACAGCCCCCCCATGACGAGCCCGAACAGGACAAGCATTTC
>JANTFN010000045.1 GCA_024763435.1 Thermodesulfobacteriota bacterium
TTTGCTAAATTATTGGCTCAAAGGAGGCGCTTGTGGGATATGAAACCGTGCTTGTGGAGCGGAAGGGACATGTCGGGATAATCGCTTTAAATCGCCCGGAGAAGCTGAACACCTTCAACATCCCGATGGGAAGAGACCTGAACGCCGCGTTGGACGAAATGGAGCAGGACCGGGATATCTATGCCGTTATCATCCGGGGCAACGGCCGGGTTTTCAGCGCGGGCATTGATATTACCGATTTCCCCAAAAAAAACATCATGGAATATCGCAACTGGATATCCCTGATGGAAAAAATGACCCTGACCATCGCTCAGATGCGAAAACCCGTGATTACCGCGGTCCACGGGGTTGCGGTTGCCAATGGCGCGGGGCTCGTGGCGGCGGCGGACCTCGCCATCGCGACGGAAGGCGCTCGATTTGGCCTGACAGCCATTGACGTCGGGTTATTCTGCATGGGACCGGCGGTTCCCATGGATCGATGCGTGGGCAAGAAACACTGTCTGGAACTCCTGCTGACGGGAGATTTAATCGACGCCCACAAGGCGGAGCGCATCGGGCTGGTCAACCGAGTTGTGCCGGAAGAAAAACTGATGGAAGCGGCCATGGCCCTGGCAGACAAACTGGCGTCCAAAAGCCCTCTGGCCCTCCAGATGGGAAAAGAGTCCTATTATACCATGGCGGACATGCCCCTTGAAAAGGCGCTCCTCTATTCCAACGAGATGTTCTCGGAACTGTGCACGCTGAAAGACGCTGAAGAAGGCATCCGGGCCTTCCTGGAAAAACGCCCGCCGAAATGGCGGCTGGAATAAGAAAACATCCGAGAACCCTTCGTATTTCACCCTCCCCCCTCATCCGAACCCTCTCTCGAACGGAGGAGAGGGAACTGGGTGTTGTTGCCTTTGACAAGCCGTTAAAATATATGATAGTCTAAAGAAAAAAGGAGGACAAACAATGACAGAAGCCGATTTTTCAGCCAACGAACCGGTTAAAACAGAAGAAAATAACCAGCAGCAGGGGGGAGAAACACCTCCCGAAAACAACCGCGCGTCCGAAGACGTGATTTTCCTCGTCCTTGCCTATCTCGGCATTTTGGCGCTGATACCCTTTTTCGTCGCCAAGGACAATGATTATGTCCGCTGGCACGCCAAACAAGGCCTGGTCCTGGTCGCGTTTGAAATTGTGCTGTGGATTGTCCTGATGATCCTCGGCGTTGTTCCCATCCTCAATATTATCATCGCCTTTCTGGGAATCTTCATCTGGTTGGCGATACTCGTTCTTCACATCTTCTGCATCATCAAGGCCGTTAAGGGCGAGAAATGGCGGGTGCCGGTGATCGGCGTCTATGCCGATAAATTTTAACGGCTTCGCAAAAAACCGGCATTCGTAAATAATACCGGTGAGGCAGAATCAGACATTTTCTTCGGGTCTTTGAAGTGCGTTTTCGCAGCTTCAAAGACCCGATTTGGTTTAAGTAATCATCACACGTGGTTAGCCAAGCCATCAGGCTTACCCCCTCCCCAGGTTCTAATGCCAAACTATCTTGCAAGCAGCAATTAAATAGATTCATTACCAATTTTCAACCCCACTCCATTTATTCGTCACCCCTTCAACATCAACATTTTTTATCGTCATACCATGTGTCTTCTCCAGGTATGTGGGCCAAACCGGGGATGCTCAATCACCCATTAAATTTAATGGGTGCCCCCTCTAGCTCTTCTACCTTATTTTCAAAGATTTTGTCTTGACAATGGGGTCCCCTTTAGCGAAGAAGCTTATCGAACAGACATATGGTGAAGAGATAGAGAGGTTTCGCTATTGTTTCTTCTAACCAACCGTATTGATAGTGTCCCGAGTTGAGCTTAAGTCGTTCAACTCGGGGCACTATAGTCATGTTTGATACAGGTCGATTTTTCTCTTGATTAACTGCCATTATTACCATTCAGGCTTACAGTCAAAATCCTGATATTGAGGATCATGCATCAGTAATGTCTGAGTTTCCTCTGTCATGCCGGGTGCGTTTTTTAAATATACAATATGGTTTTTTGACGTATATCTTTTACCTGTTGATAGATAACTTGCGAGGCCAATTTCAAGCTTCGGGTAATAATAACGGCAGTAATTGTATTCCGTGGGAGGAAGACTACCGTCCCAAGATCCCTGTATTTCATTTTTCTCCCTTCTTACCGTTACCGATAAAAACTTACCGATCAACTTTGGTTTAAAGGTGATAGAATAGGTGCTTATCCCTTTTGGGAAGACATATTTGGGAAAGACGGAAGGATTTTTCATAACGGAAATGGGTCCAGTGCCAATGTCTTTTTCATTACTAAGAGTGAAGACATCATAATTTGAGAACCAATAAACCAGATATTGCGATCCATAGGTGCTATCACCTTTGCTACTGAGTCTGAACGGTCTCGGCGCATTAACTTTTATATTGACAGTCACCGTGCTTCCTGCACCCGGATATTTCACACTGGTAATTTCAAAGGTTGTGCCGGGGGCGGGCAGCATATCCATGTTTGGATTTGTTACTTCAATGACACTGCTTTTACCGACGGTGCCTGCATAACCAAATTTGGCCAGGATTTGATAGGGGCCAGGTGCTAAACTGGCAGGAATTTTAACTGCCATTTCTTGACGAAACGGGGTTGACGGCAAAATAGTCTGTTTGCTCAATGGCCATGTGGTAACCATTTTTTTGCCGACGCTTTCAAGATAGAAAACTACTTCCCTCTTATTCGAGGGAAATCCCAGATTTTTTGTCCAGACGATTTTCTCTGATGTTCCTGCCATCCAAGTAGTTTTTTGCCATGGCGCCGGCTCTTCAAAGGTTATTTTAGGAGGTTTTAACTTCTTCGCATAAGAAATATTTATTGAAGTTGTAGCATATTTGGTCACAAGATCGGTAGTTACAAATTCGATTTCTACCTTGCCCTCCGGAAAAGCATCTGGTGTGAGTTTGATTTGATAACTGCCTTTTATTACTGGTATCGACGATGAAACTCCGCCATAAACCCCTGATCCTCCCGATCCCGCCATGAGAAGCATTTTTGCCGTAGCGGGTAGATTGTACGGCTTCCACTTGAAAACAACGATATCTCCAAAATGATAGGTAGCTCCCGGTGATGGTGCAAGAAGCTTGATAGCCTCGTTTGCCACAGTGATGTGATTGCTTTTTATCTTTGCCTTAACCTTTGATGATGTTGCCACAAAATTGTATTCACCGCTTTTAAAAGATGCCGGAATAGTCCAGTTGACAGTTTTTAGCTTCCCGTCGTTAATCATTTTTTTGTTCGGCGGCGTGATATGCGCTTTGAACTTTCCTGTAAACTTACCATTCTTGGTGATGCCTTTAAAAACATCAATGGTAATCGGAACGGTTTTAATATTTTTATCCATGTTCAGCTTGAACTGGACAGATATCGGTTCCCCAGCAAAACAAACTAGTTTTCTATACTTTGGCGGGTTAATAAACTCGATGGCATCTAAAAGTTTAGCAGGAGGAGGTACTTTTGCCTTGGGTTCATTTTCGGCATTGGCCGTACCGGAGATTACATTGCCCTTTATCCCCGTTGCGTCAACAAGATAGAATCTGAAAGGGGTTGCCTTGCCACTGATTTCGCAAAAGGGAATCGTGTATTTACAAAGCCCCTGCGCCGCCTGGAAATCAGAAGGGTAGGGAAGTTTTGCGATGGGATTGCCTTTTGTATGCCAGTTTCCATATTGATCCATATCTTCAAAAACCCATCTCCCACCATACAGGTTTTTGTTCCTGTCTTTCCAGTAGAATTGGATCCTCAAACCCGAACAGCCCTTCACGGTTTTACTGTAATCAAAATACGTGATCATAGGCATGTTTTTGGCATAATTCAACAATGTGGGCATGGCATCGGCCAGTAGGTCCTTAAACAGCAGCGCTTTTCCTATTTCAGTCCAGGAAATATTGAACTTGTCGCTGTCCGCTTTCAGGATTTTCCCCCCTGAGGTTTTTGCTTTGATATGGATAAGATATTCTCCCTTTTTGATCGACTTCGGAACCTTCCATAATATGCCACCAGACACGGATTTAGCCAATTTAGAGGGATAAATCGTGAATTTTGGAGTTGTGCTTTTTGAGAGGCCTTTGAGAATAACCGACTCGAGGGTTGCAGCCCCCCCTAAAAAGGAAAAGTGAATGGCATATTCTTTATTGTTCAACCAGGTTACATCTTTTTTAGGGTCAACAATGACTAATTTAATAAAATCATACGTCGTCATTTTTCCGGGAAGTGTCAGGCCTTTCTTGAAGGCAGCCTTCCCGACAGGCGTGTTTGACCGCGCGTGATTCGGGCCGATACCCGATTCGAGCTTGATCTGGCTGGCAGGTTGCCTAACCTTCAATTTCGCGTTCCGGCCTGTTTTTGTATTTGTCTTCACTTTCAACACCTTCCGGGGCATAAGGGCAACGGTTGGGGCAAAACGAATGCCTTTGCTCTCCCCGTATATCTTCCCGTCATGCGCCTGAACACGGACGATGTATTCTTTTTGCGGGTTCACCCTTTCAGGGACGGGAAGAAAAACATGCCCGTTGTTGCCGACGTTTCGCTTCAGATACATCCCGCTGTGAAACTGACGATAAGGATAGAGAAAGATATCCACGTGGGACGGGAGAATCCCTTTTCGAGTCCACCGGATATCGAAAACGTGGCTTTTTTGCCTCTGCCGTGCCTTCAAAACGGCCTGGGTTTTAATCTTAACAGTAACGTTCGTGATTTCTCCGGTGGGAAGACGCTTTCTGGATTTATTGATGTGTCCCGGGATTTCCTGGGTGGTATTCATTTTGTGGCTGTTATTTGAAGTCGTTTTTCCAACGGTCTTTACTGTCCTGGGGTGTATCCGTGGTTTTTTGACCGTCCGCGTTCGTGTGTTTTTAATCATCGCGGTGAGGGTAACTTTCATTGTGGCGGAATTACACTTGTAAAACACCCTTTCAAGGGTTCGGTTCGGGTCCACCAGCACGCTTATTGTGTAGGTCCCAGCTTTGGGTGCCTGTTTTTTGGTAAAATAACCCACATACGCCTGTTTGCCTTTGGATTTAATGTCATAGGTCTGCCAGGCAACCTGTTGTCTTCCAAGATAGAAGGCGACTTTAACACCCTCGACAGCCTTGAGACCATTATTAGCAACGATGGCGTGAATGGCCACCTTATCTCCAAGCTGCGGGTTTTCAGGCTTAATAGAAATATCTTTAACAACAAGAAGGCTCTTGGGCGTTGCCTTATGAACGGTTTTGGCGCGGGCGGGAGCGATCTTTGTCGCAGTAGATCCCGCGGTTTTGGCACGGTCTGCGCCCATCATCATCTGGGCGGTAAAAACAGGCGCGGGGATGCTGAGAGAAAACAAAAATACGAATGCGGCGATCATCATTAAATTGCGTCCTGTCTTTTTCATGGATGTTTCCTTTCTCGGGTTAAAGGGTTGGACAGGAGGTTGCGGGATTGTCAGGACCTGTTTATTAGTAAGTAGCAAAATTAGGGGAAAAGTTCAAAAGTTTTGGAAATTTTCTTTATTTTCAGTTACCACCCCTGCGGCCAGTGATTACCAGCCGCAGGTTGATGGCATAGGTTTTTACCAACTTATTTCTCCAAGACAAACACCTTGAGCAGTGCCTCCGATCGTTGATTCCCTGATTTTCATGTTAGGATTTTTCAGGTATGTTGCCCTGTAGTCACTTGTGCTGTTTCCGGCTGTTTGGGTTACGAGGCTAAGCTCAAGCTTGGGATAGTAAAGAGTAACACAATCGCCGAACGGCCAAGGTTTAGGCTGGTGTATTTTTACGGGAGACGGCATTCGTTTTAATTCTGGTCTGAATTGAATGGTATAATTACTTATACCTTTAGGGATTACATGTTGGGGAAATAATGAGAAGTTTTTCATGACCGAAATACTGTCATTTGCCACATTACCCATTTGCGTTCCATATCTCGTATAATTTGTAATCCGATAAGCCAGGTATTGGGTGCCATCACCCTGCTGCGCACCTATATTTCCGAGCCTGAATGCCTTTGTGGCCTTGACATGGATATGTACGGTCATAGGACCACCGGCTACTGGATAATCGACCCCTGTAATAGAGAATTTAGTGTCAGGCGCAGGAAGCATATCTGCATTTTGATCAATTACCTCAATCACACCGCCTTCACCGGCTATCCCAAAAGGGAAGTATGCCGTCAAGCGATATATACCAGCAGGTATAAATTGAGAACTGATTTTTACCTGTGATATCTTTTTCAAATGTCCACCTGCAGGCACACTGATTTTCTTTAAAAAACATGATATGTGTGCATCCGGATGGCCGTAGGCGACAGAATTAAGTATGAAGGTTACTTGGGTATTCTCCGAATATTCCCCAGATTGTTCCCATTCAATCTTTTCAGAGGCTCCTGCCAGCCATTTGACGGTAGCCCCTGGCGCGGGATTTTTAAAAATAATGCTGGGTGGAACAATATTATTCGGATAGGCAACAGTAATAAAAGCTTCCCCTATTGAATCACCTGATGGATTCAAGCGAAATGCAACCGGAAATTTCCCTGTTGGCATGGTTCCAGGCTTGATTATAAAGCTCCAGCTCCCATCTTTAACGGGAATTGGCTTTTTATTCAAAGGGGTTCCATCATTGCTACTGATAATATTCATTGATTCTTTCTCTGATAAGCCAAAAGCCTTCCATTGAAATAGAATTGTATCACCAACTTTAAAATGGCTTCCATTTTTGGGAGTAATCAGGCTAATACCTTTATCATCAAAACTGAAAGTGCCACTTTTGGCGCTTGCGCTGGGGTTGGTAGCGGATGCCTTGAAAAAATACGCACCAGCGGGAATTGATTTAGGACTCGTCCAGGAGATATGCCCGCCTTTGGGAAGAGGTTTGTTGTATATAACCGTAGGGTTTTCTGCCTTAGCATACGGAATCAATTCGATTTTAATGGGAGGGTTTTGCGCCTTTAATTTTGCACTCATAGCAAGTTGAATGTCTATTTTTGTCCCTTTTATAAACAGGTGATTAATGTAGGAATTTGGAATAAGAAACGTGATCGGGTCGGATGTGGCAACAAGTGGTGCAGGAGGGCGCAAAGACGTAGAGGTGCCATCTATGAAGTCAGCTGTCCCTTTGACCACATTGCTTGTCAATCCCATTGCATCGGTAAGGTAAAATGCGATGGGAACGGTTTTACCTTTCCATTTTTTGTCAAAGGGAATTTCAAATGTGTTCATTCCTTTTGCTCCCAAGAAATCATCATGGTAAGGGAGCTTAGCGATGGCACCGGATTTTTTATACCATTTTCCATTATATTTGTATCCGAAGGTCCAGCTTCCTTTATGCAGATCCTTCCCTGAATCCTCCCAATAGAACTGAAGCCTTAGTACATATCGATTGCTATAGCTCACGCTATAATCAAAGTAAGTAATGCGAGGAGAGGAGTATCCTTTTTTTATTCCGGTGGAGGGGGTTTCAGAACGCAAAGTTAGGCTTGGTTTTTTGAAAGAGGCTTTCCCCCAGGCTGGCACCGTAATTAGAAAGTTCTTGCTTTTTACGGGCGCCCCCTCCACCGTAATCGTAATAACATAATTGCCCGTGGCCATTGTTCGTGAAATTGCCCAATCCATATAACCGGCTGTAATCGGGGCTGTTGTGGATGAAAAAATATCGTGGCTGGCCTTGGTTGTGATGTTCGTCCAGGCAACTTTCGTAACAACGACACCAGAAGGTTGCCACTTAATCCTGTATGTTTTTCCACTTTCCCATTTGTCGTTTTCCTTCGGCGCGGTAATGGTTTTCCACGTGCCCCCGCCAGGCGGTGAACCCGGTTGCGGTCCATACGTTGTCATCTTGCCAGGGAGTGTAATCCCTTTTTTGGCGGCCTTCGTGGCAGAGGAATTAATTCGCGTGTGATTCGGGCCAATGCCCGGATCGAGTTTGACGTGGCCGGAAGTACTTTTCAATTTCGCGTTACGGGCTGTTTTTGCTGCCGTGTTCCCCTTCCATGTCTTCTGAACCATCATTGCAGCGGCTGGAGACAGACGAAATGTCCTGCTCTCCCCGTAGATCTTCCCGTTATGCGTTTGAACACGGATGATGTATTCTTTTTGCGGGTTCACCTTTTCAGGAACGGGAAGAAAAACATGCCCGTTGTTGCTGATGTTTCGTTTCAGATACATCCCGCTGTGAAACTGGCGATAAGGATAGAGAAAAATATCCACGTGGGACGGGAGAATCCCTTTTCGAGTCCACCGGATGTCGAAAACGTGGCTTTTCTGCTTCTGCCGGGCCTTCAAAACGGCCTGGGTTTTAACCTTGACGGTAACGTTCGTGATTTTCCCTGAGGGAAGACGCTTTTTGGATACACTAACGTGTCCCGGAATCTCCCGGGTGGTATTCATTTTGTGGCTGTTGTTTGAAGCTTCTTTTCCAACGGTCTTCACTGTCCTGGGGTGTATCCGTGGTTTACTGACCGTCCGCGTTCGTGTGTTTTTAATCATCGCGGTGAGGGCAACTTTCATTGTGGCGGAATTACACTTGTAAAACACTCTTTCAAGGGTTCGGTTCGGGTCCACCAGCACGCTTATTGTGTAGGTTCCGGCTTTGGGCGCCTGTTTTTTGGTAAAATAACCCACATACGCCTGTTTGCCTTTGGATTTAATATCATAAACCTGCCAGGCAACCTGTTGTCTTCCAAGATAGAAGGCGACTTTAACACCCTTGACAGCCTTGGGACCATTATTGGCAACGATGGCGTGAATGGCCACCTTATCTCCAAGCTGCGGGTTTTCAGGTTTAATAGAAATATCTTTAACAACAAGAAGGCTCTTGGGTGTTGCCTTATGAACGGTTTTGGCGCGGGGGGGAGCGATCTTTGTCACAGTCGGTCCCGTGGTTTTGGCACGGCCGGCACCCATCATCATCTGGGCGGCAAAAACAGGCGCGGGAATGCTGAGAGAAAACAAAAATACACATGCGGCGACCATCATTAAATTGCGTCCTGTCTTTTTCATGGATGTTTCCTTTCTCGGGGTAAAGGGTTGGGCAGGAAATTGCGGGATTGTCAGGGCCTGTTTATTAGTAAGTAGTAAAATCAGGGGAAAAGTTCAAAAGTTTTTTAAATAAAATAAATTTAGTCATTGAAGCCTCCGAAATAAAAACAGTATATTCCAGCCCTTTTATTCTGACAGTTACGGGAAATATTCTGCCCCACCTTTAACAGGTGAGGCAGATTCTCATAAATACCGTTTATGTTACAACATCGAAAAACATAATCCCCATAGGATTTTAATTCCACAAATTCAATCACAGACAATTTTCTCTACCAGCACAAATGGGGATAATCCCAGGCAATATAGAAGTTGATTGTAAAATCCCCCACGGTTATGTCATGAGATGCTCGGGTAAGCGTAACCGTTCGGGAAGCCGGCGTTGTTCCGTCAAAACAGGCATTTACAATATCACCGGAACTTGAAGCAGGTGATGCCACCTTTTCTACCGTGATGGTGTAAGTTCCTAAAACCCTTGGCAGGAAACCATAATCACAGGCGCCACTGTTATCAAGTGTTTTTATCTGACTGAATATCGTCTGTCTTCCCTGTTTGAGCAGAATTTTAATCCTTCTTCCGTGAATGACGTGGCCGTCTCTCCCGCTGTTGATATGCCCCGTGATTTCTAATTGCGAGGCCGCCACTCTGCCTGTTTCACGCGTGATTTTTCTTTGGGTCATCACCGCCCCGGCTACCGTGGCGTACTTAAAATAAAACGCGTTGCTGTCCTGATACATTCGGCCATTATGAGACTGAACACGCACAATATATTTCTGTTTTTCATTAATGCCGGTAAGCGTTTTTGTGTAATGGCCGGAGTTGCTACCGCCTCGAACAAGAGTGATCTTTTTTTGAATCTGACGGTAAGGATAGAGCAGGATATCAACCCGGTTCGGCACAACCCCTTTGCAAGCCCACCGAATATCGAGGCCGTAGCTTTTCTGGCCCCTGGGAACCCCACTTAAAGACCTGAAAGGTCCCTGAACCTTTGCGGTTACCTTCAGGATTTTCCCCTGTATTAACGGCACGGTTTGACCCGTTGGTTTTTTGATTGAGGTTGGGCGTGCCATGCCCGGGGGCACAGAACCATGCGAGTGCGGGAAAGGCGCCCGTTTTTTCATCTCGGCGCTGGTAATTTTTGATCTATTGGTAACTATCCCGGGGGCTTTTTTTTGCATACGCGCGAAGACGGCAATGGATTTGCTGGCGGTGTTCCCTCTGTAAAACTTTTTGTCAATGGTTCCGTCCGGATCCACAACCGCTTTGGCAGTGTAGGTACCTGCCTTCT
>JANTFN010000046.1 GCA_024763435.1 Thermodesulfobacteriota bacterium
CATTGTCAAAGAAACCGATGGCATTTTAGTATTTGAAATCGAGGGGGGAAAACAGTTTATATTTACCCCCCTTACCCGGCGAACTTCCGGCTGAATTATCTTCCACAGGTCGCACAGCTTGAAGCACCGCATCCAGAGCATGAGGATGCCTTGGACGACATGGACGAAAAGGCAGACACGCATTTTTTCACGTCGCTGGACCCACATTCAGGACAGGTAACACCCTTCTCACCCACTTTAACCACTTTTTCAAATGAGAGGTGACAATGCGAACACTGATACTCGTAAATGGGCATCTGAAGGGATTTTCCTTCTTTTAAATGGCCCCAAGCGCGGGAAATGGATTGACAATAACCTTCTCCAGACCGACATCTCGCGTGGTAGCACCAAACGCCAACCCCATCAACTGGCTGAAATAAAGGACAGGAAGGTCATAAAACGCGCCAAATTTATTCCCAATATCTTTTTGTCTTAAATCAAGGTTTGACTGACAGAGCGGGCAAGCCACCGCGACACAATCCGCCCCGGCGTCCTTCGCGCCTTCAAGGACCTTGTTGGTCAAGTCCAGCGCCACATCCGTTTCCGCGAGGCTCATACTTACGCCGCAGCAATCTGTTTTAAATGACCAGTCCACGGTTTCCGCTCCTACCGCACGCATTAAATCATCCATGCTGTGAGGATTTTCCACATCGTCAAACTGGGCAATATGCGGCGGGCGGGTTAACAGGCACCCATAATAACAGGC
Source organism: Thermodesulfobacteriota bacterium (assembly GCA_024763435.1). Classification (GTDB taxonomy): domain Bacteria; phylum Desulfobacterota; class S145-22; order S145-22; family S145-22; genus JANTFN01. The sequence goes on from JANTFN010000046.1 coordinate 746, forward strand.
AACCTTTAATCCCTTTAAGGGTTTTTCCACGGCCATTTTTACCCTGTCGAGGCCCACATCATTCAAAAAAACATCGAGGATGTTCCGAACCTTTACGTTGCCCTGGTAGGGCGTTTCCAGGACCTTTTCAACGTTTGATTTCAGCTTTTCATCTTCATCCATCTCCATACTTGCTACCTTCAAGCGCGTTAAACAGGCAACGCACGGGGCAATCACCTGATGGAGTCCCATGGCCTCTGTCTGAACCAGCGCTTTGGCCGGAAGGGCAATAGACAAAAGGTGAGATGTCGCGTGGGCGGATGACGCCCCACAACAAACCCAATCGGGGATCTCAACCAGGTCAACACCGGCAAGACCGCAGCACGCGCGTATGGATAAATCGTACTCTTTCGCCGAAGATTCAAGAGAACACCCGGGATAATATGCGTATTTCATTCCTGAAGCTCCTCTATTTTTTTAACATTTTCAAATATTTTTTTCACAGATTCAAGGTTTTTAACCTTGTGGGGCAACAATTTTAATTTTCCCTTTGAGAACATGACAGGCCCAAGTCCGGCATCCTTCAGGGGATCCAGGAGGGCCAGATTCAAATCCATCGCAAATCCCATTTCGTAAAGCCGCCCATACGATCTGACGGAATTCAAAAAAACTTCATGGAAGGACTTCATGGATTCCACAGGAATATAATATTCCCCTTTTATGGCCATCTCCCGCAAAACATCCATGACCTCCACAATCTCTATGCCCTGCGGGCAGCGCGTGGCACATGTCTCACACGAGACACACCACCACATGGTATCTCCAGCCAGGACATCCTCTTTTCTCCCCAACTGAACCGCACGCATCATCTCATTTACCTTCACCTTCATCTTGAAGGCCATCGGACATCCCATTGTGCATTTCCTGCACTGGTAGCATGTCAGCACATCCTGACCACATGCCGCCTCAATTTCCTTCGCAAAAAAAGACACATCTCCCTTAATCGCAGCTTTCATATCAAAACCATCCTCCGAAACGATTTATTTTTTACGGAACCCTTATGATTTCAAAACGGTCGGCAATCGGACCGTAAAACTTGTCCCCTGATTTTCAACGCTTTTAACATCAATAGTTCCCAGATGGGCATCAACAACCTGCTTCACAATCGAAAGGCCAAGACCTGTGCCCACTATCTGTCGTGTTTTTTCTGTTTTAACCCTGTAAAAACGTTCAAATATCCTGGGAAGGGCCTTTTCTGAAATCCCTATCCCGGTATCTTTCACATCAATCCGTATATATTCTCCTTCCCTTTTGCATGTCACCTGAACCAGTCCCCCTTCGGGGGTATATTTAATAGCATTACTTATAAGATTGGTAAAGACCCCTTCTATATTCGGGGGATCCGCGTTGATAACCGGGAGGGTTTTCTCAATCTCAAATTCCAGCGTCAGGCCCTTTTGTTCGGCCTGAGACCTCATAAGCTCAACAACCCGGGAAAGCATATCGCCAATCTCTACCGGCTCCATGTACTGCGCCTGCATACCCGCCTCTATTTTGGAAAGATCCAACAGGTCCCTGACCAGGTCAAGCAATCCCTTGGCACGTTCCTTGGCACGTCCGAGCATCTTTGCCTGCCGCTCATTTATTTCACCGGCAAGCCCTTTCAGGATAACGGTCAACTGCTGTTCGATGGCGGCCACGGGGGCCCGAAGTTCATGTGTCACCATGGCAACAAAATCGGCCTTCATCCGCTCCAGTTCCTTAAGCTGCGTAATATCCTGTAAAACCGCGACACACCCCAGAAGTGACTTATCCTCATCAGTTACCGGAACAGCATGGCACCGCAGAAAAACATCGCGGCCGTCCTTCTGCAGCAGTATCTCCTGGCTGACCCCTGAAAGGTTCTCCCCTTTTTCCAGAACTTCCTTAACGGTTTCGGAAAGTTTTTCAAGGGGAACATCATCAATCGCCTTTCCCAGTGCCTCCTCCGCGGAAACGGAAAGAAAACGGGTAACGGCCGGGTTAAGCAGCGCCATCACACCCTCTTTATCTACAACAAGCACGCCGTCCGTCATACTGTTAATAATCGTGTGAGTTTTGCTTTTTTCCTTGGCAACATCCCTGAGGCTTTTTCTTGCTTCTTCCCGAAGGCGTTTTGTCTCTTCTTCCAGCGCCTTTTTTTCAAGGGCCCTGTGGACAACAATCCGAAGCTGATCCGGCGTAAAAGGCTTGGGAATAAAATCATACGCCCCTTTTTTCATTGCCTCCACCGCTGTGTCCACCGTCGCATAGCCTGTTACAACAATGACAAGAATAGACGATGCCACGCCCTTGACCTGCTCAAGGACTTCCATTCCGCTCATCCCCGGCATCATCAGATCCAGAAGCATAATGTCAAATTTTTCCGGGGTTTCTTTTACAAGTTCGAGGCCAGCTTCACCATTTTCCGCGGTAACAACAGCCATCTTATCCTTTGTGAGGATACGACTGCTGCCATCCCGCATAATGGCTTCATCATCAATAACGATGATTGTCGGATTTTCGACCATAACACCTTCCCGGGTAAAATTACTTTACCAGAAGCGCTTCTATCCTGTTGACCAGTTCCTCGGGTTCAACCGGTTTGTCCATATAATCTTCCGCCTCGGTTTCCAAACCCATCTGCGGTGTGTACTTCGTGGAAGTGATATGGGAAACCACCGCCGTCAGCAACAGAATAGGTATCTGCTTAAGGTTTTCATCCGTTTTGAGCTCTTTCGCAACCGCATACCCATCTTTATCGGGCATCATTACATCCAGCACGATAAGATCGGGTTCTTCAACCTTGGCCATCTCAATACCTTCTACACCGCCATAGGCGGCCGCAACATCATACCCCTTACTTTCCAGAATCATGGAAACCGCTTCAACCAGATCAGGGTCATCGTCAACAATCAATATCTTCGCCATTTTAGCCTCCTTATTTGTTTTTGTTTATACATCGGGCCGGGGAGATAAACCAGCACGTTCAACAATCTCCGGGACACGGTCCTCCCATTCGATTGCCATAATATGCACCCCCCTGACACCTTCAATTTCCTTCATTTTCTGAATGGTTTCTACGCAAATGGTAATCCCCTCATCCGCGCGTTTTTCCTTAGGAACCCCCTTCATCCTCTCAATAACTTCGTCGGGGACATCCATACCGGGGACCATGTTCTTCATGTATTTCGCCATCCCCACCGACTTCATGGGGGTAACCCCGGCGAGGATATGCACCTTTTCGTGCAGTCCTCTGTCACGGACGCCCTTCATCCATTCCTCAAATTTATCAATGTTGTAGATACATTGCGTCTGGACAAAATCCACACCTGCTGCCACTTTTTTCGCCAGGCGAGGCACCCGTATTTCAAAGGGGTCCGCGAAGGGATTACACGCGGCACCAATGAAAAGTTTTGGCGCCCCTTTAATCTCATCCCCTTCGATGAAGGTCCCTTCATCCCGCATCTTCCTGACGGAATGTATCAATTGGATTGAATCCATATCATAGACATTCTTTGCTTTTGGATGATCCCCAAAAACCTGGTGATCGCCGGACAGGCACAGAATATTGTTTACCCCAACCGCGGCCGCCCCAAGGATGTCGCTTTGAATAGCAATACGGTTCCGGTCCCGGGTAACCATCTGCAGGACAGGATCAAGCCCCATTCCTTTCAGGATAAAGCAGGAAGCGGCGCTGGACATCCGGACAACAGACGTCTGATTGTCCGTCACATTGATAGCGTCCACCACTCCCTTGAGCAGCGCTCCTTTTTTTTGAATAACTTCGGCATCCGCGCCCCTCGGAGGACCGCATTCTGAGGTTACGGCAAATTCCCCCTTCTCAAGAACCTTTTCAAGACGGCTGGCTGACTTCATATTCTCAAATCCTCCCTTACCACCTTTCTCGGCCCGCCAGCCCTGCTGGAAGACCAATCCTTTATGGGAATATATTCTTCATATTTATCAAGCTGTCCAAGCTGTTTCAGCCTCTCAATAATCAACTGCCAGCCGCACACAATTTCTTTATTGACCTCACATTTTCCGTCAGAAGATCCTCCGCACGGGCCGTTCATCAGGCTTTTCGAGCACCTTGAAACAGGGCAAATCCCCCCCGTCAGATGCAGGATACAGTTACCGCAGGCCTGACATCGTTCCGTCCAGAGCCCCTGTTCTTCCGTAACCCCGATAAACGTCGTATTAACAGCGGGAAAGACCGGCATTTCCGGATACGACTCCGCGACAAACTGGACGCCCGCGCCGCACGCCATGGATAAAATGGCATCATAATTGGCAACCTGCGTTCGTATCTGTTCAATATATTCATGATCACACTGCCGCTCCAGGGAAAACTCCAGAATATCAATGGCGCGGCCCTTCTGTTTTCTGGACAGACGTAATTCCGCAGCTAATATCCCCACCTCTTTTTCACCCCCGACGGAGCAGACCGTCACACATTCCCGGCACCCCAGCACAATAATACGCTCAAAAGGGTCAATCATGGCCTCAATTTCTTCCATGGGTTTTCTTGATCCCACTATCATGGTTTATCTCCACTTTTTTGGGTTTGGACAGTTTTAATCGGGCTTGGACCGAGTTTTTTAATCCGATCGACCATCTCTCTTGCCACCTCCGCAAACCGGGGGCCCATGGAGGCAGACATATTAAACATCTCCAGCCGGTCCCCACCAAAACCTATCTCATCGAGGAGTTTCTTGGCATAATGAACGCGTTTTTTCGCCCGGAAATTGCCATTGATGAAATGACAATCCCCCTCCATGCACCCCGCCACATACACGCCATCCGCGCCATCTTCAAACGCCTTCAACAGATAAAGGATATCCACTTTCCCCGTGCAGGGAAGGCGAACAACCCGCACGTTTGGGGGATACTGCAGACGCATAGATCCCGCGAGATCCGCTGCGGTATAGGCGCAGTAATGGCAACAAAAGGCTACAATCTTGGGTTCAAATTCTGATTCACTCATTAAGCCGCCACCTCTTTTTTGTCATATAAAGAATCACATTTTGCAACAATCTGTACGTCTCTGAAGTATTGAAGATCAATGGCTTTTCCTGGACATTCACCCGCGCATACACCACACCCGTGGCACTTGATAGGGTCAATCTCCGCCTTGCCGCGTTCGTTGATAACCGGGACCGAGTAGGGACAAGCCCTGACACACGTCAGACAAGCCGCGCACTTATCCTCATCCACAACCGCGACCACACCCCCCACTGAAATAGAATCTTTTGCCAGAACGGTGCCGGCCCTTGCCGCCGCAGCCGCTGCCTGAGCAATTGATTCAGAGATGTTCTTAGGAGAATGGGCCAGGCCGCAGACATAGATACCATCTGTGGCAAAATCTACAGGGCGTAGCTTCATGTGTGCTTCAAGGAAAAATCCATCAGCCATCCTCGGGACCTTTAACATCAAGGCAAGTTCCTCATTCTCTCTCGGAATTGTCGCTGATGAAAGCACCAGGGTATCCGGAGCAACCGTCATCTTGCGTTTTATGACGGCATTAAAAAACTCAACCACAAGCCGCCCATCTTTAACCGTAACCTCTGGTTTTTCATCCGAATCATACCTTACAAAGGCAATCCCGCGCTGCCGGGCTTCACGGTAATAAGGTTCCAGCAAGCCATAGGTTCGTATGTCCCGATAAAGGACGATAATCTGGGCATCGGGATTTTTATCTTTAAGCCTCAAGGCATTTTTGACAGCCGTCGAACAACAAACACGGCTGCAATAGGGGCGCTCCTCGTTTCTTGATCCCACACACTGAATCATCACTACACTGTTCTGATTCTGCGCGAACTGGGGTTCTGCAACGAGACGCTGCTCAAATTCCTGTTGAGTCACAACGTGATCGTTCTGCCCATAAAGGTATTCCGCGGGTTTAAGCTCCTCTCCACCCGTCGCGACAATCGTGACACCATGTTCAATCTTTCGGTAATACATACCAGGCGCCACCATAATGCCCGTTGAAAAATTTCCCTGCGCCCCGGAAAAATCAACGACAAGGGCATTGGTAATCACATGGATTCTCTCGTTATCGGTAACCTGCTGAATCGTGCGTTCAAGGAGGGCATGAACATCCTCGCCTTCGATGGTAAAATGGACATGATGCAGGTTACCTCCCAGCTCCGGCTCTTTTTCAATCAGAAAAACCTCGTGTCCCTGCTCGGACAGCTTCAGGGCAGCGGTCATCCCCGCAATTCCACCACCAATGACCAGCCCTTTTTTGATGATTGGAAGCGTCTTTTCATGGAGGGGGATCAGTTCACGCGCGCTGGCAACCGCCATCCGCACCAGGTCTTTGGCCTTGACGGTGGATTCCGGCTTCATGTGCATATGAACCCAGGAACATTGATCGCGTATATTCGCCATTTCAAAGAGGTATTTATTCAATCCTGCCTGCCGAATCGTGGACTGAAACAGCGGCTGATGTGTTCGCGGCGAGCACGAGGCCACAACCACCCTGTTCAGATGATGCTCCTCAATCATCTTTTTAATATGATCCTGCGTATCCTGCGAGCAGGTAAACAAGTTATCCTCTGCGTGCGCAACACCCGCAAGCGTCTTCGCATAATCCCTTACCGAGGGAACATCGACAACCGATCCGATATTCACCCCGCAGTGGCAGACAAAAACCCCTACGCGGGTCTCCTGACCCTCAATGTTTTCCTCTTCAGGCAATTCTTCATGCCTCAGCGCCGTTCCCCGCGCTTCTGAAAGCAGGCCCGCCGCGTATGCCACGGCACTGCTTGCCTGAGAAACTGTTTCCGGAATGTCCTTCGGCCCCTGAAACCCACCACAAACAAAAACACCGGGACGAGATGTGGATACGGGTGTAAAGGGGTCTGTTTTGCAAAATCCATACTCGTTCAGGTCAACGGAAATTTTCTTCGATAATTTCATCCCTTCCTCGGAGGGGTGTAAACCAACCGCAAGCACTACCATCTGGAAGGTTTCCTTCCTGAGATTTCCTTCTTCATCCACATAGGTCAAGGTGAGGTCTCGTGTTACCGGGTCCTCCACGACCTTCGATATCATGGATCGAACGTATTTCACACCAAACTGGCTCTGGGCACGCTCGTAGTAGGCATCATATCCCTTCCCAAAGGCCCGGATATCAATATAAAAAATGGTTGTTTCAATCCCCTCAAGATGCTCTTTGGCAATAACCGCCTCTTTTGTCGCGTACATACAACAAACTGAAGAGCAAAAAGGATGATCGGTGTCCCGGCTTCCCACACACTGGATAAAGGCAATTTTCTGGGGGATATCCCCGTCTGTTGGTCGCATGACCGTGCTGCTGTAGGGTCCCGTCGCACTCAGCATCCGTTCAAATTCTATAGAGGTGACAACATTGGGGTAACGCCCATAGCCGTATTCCCCCTTGGCCGAAGGATTGTACTCATCAAAACCAGGAGACAGGATAACCGCCCCCACCTTCACACGATCTACCTCCGGCGGGAGGCTGTAATCGATGGCGTCCGCTTCGCAGACATCGGCGCATATCCCGCATCCGAGGCACCGGCGGCAACTCAGGCAGCGTTTGGCCTCCACGACCGCCATCTCCTCTGTGTAGCCTAACTGGACCTCGTCAAACCCCTTTATTCTTTTTGCAACACCCATTTCCGGCATGGAAACCCTGGGTTCCTTCTCAATCCCTTCCCGAACATCCTCTACAGGGCAAAAGGTCTCGTCAAGTTCTCTGCCACGGCTTAAATCCTCCCCCTTGATATAGCGGTCAATGGAAACAGCCGCGCGTTTTCCAGCTGCCATGGCATCAATAGCCATGGCGGGACCCGTTACAAGATCCCCGCCCGCGAAAACCCCTTCCAGGCTTGTCTGGAGGGTCAATTTATCCACAACAGGGCTTGATTTCGGCGTCAGCGCGGCCCCAAGGGAAGCTACCAGGGGCTGATCTATCCGCTGGCCAATGGCGGGAATGATCGCGTCTGCCTTCAGAATAAATTCGCTCTCTTTTACGGCAACGGGCCGCCGTCTTCCTGATTCATCCGGCTCTGAGAGCCGCATCTTTATCATCTTTATCCCGGAGACTTTCCCGTCACCTACAATCTCCACCGGAGAAACAAGGTATCGAAAGGTAATTCCCTCTTCAAGCGCCTCTTCTATTTCCTCCGAGCTGGCCGGCATTTCTTTGAGGGATCTGCGATAACAGATCTCCACGGACCCCGCCCCCGCGCGTAAGGCCGACCGGGCCGCGTCAATGGCAACATTCCCTCCCCCGATAACCACCACATGCCCTGAAAGCCCTCCGAGCCTCTGAAGGTTGAGATCCCTTAAGAAATCTACTCCGGGAAAAACACCCTTCAGGTCTTCCCCGGGAATTTTCAGGGTCTGATTCCCGTGCGCGCCTACCGCGAAGAAAACCGCTTTATAGCCTTCTTTTTTAAGGCCCTCGAGGGTCTTGTCCTTCCCAAACGCGACCCCTGTTTCTATCGTTATCCCCAGGGCCTTGATGGCATCAATTTCCTTGTTCAAAACCTTTTTCGGAAGGCGGTATTCGGGAATCCCCACCGCCAGCATCCCCCCCGCCACGGGAAGTTTTTCAAAGACATGAACGGTATAGCCCATCAGGGCAAGGTCGTTGGCGCAGGTCAGCCCCGCCGGTCCCGCCCCGATGATTGCAACCTTTTCTTCTCTTTTCTCACGGATAACCGGAACGGGAATCGGTTTTCCGGAGGCCTCTTCATAGTCCGCCACAAACCGCTTCAGTGAGGCAATCGCGACAGGGTCGTCCACTTCCCTGCCCCTGAGGCACATCTCTTCACAGGGATGGCTGCACACCCGCCCGCAAACGGAGGGAAAAGGGAGTTTCTTTCGGATAATGGCAAGGGATTCTTCATATCTTCCCTCGGCAATCAGGCCGACATATTCCCGAACCTCAAGGTGAACCGGACAGGCAATGGCACACGGCGGGTCTTCCCTGTCAATCACATAAGTGGAGGGAACCGCCTGGGGATAGTTGATATAAACAGCCGACCGGCCGGTCTCCCCTTCATTATATTCGCTCATAACCTCGAGGGGACAATTCTGCATGCAAAGACCGCATCCCGTACATTTTCCCGGGTCAATTCGTTTTGAGTGCCGCACGATGGTCGCCGTAAAGCTTCCAGGCTCCCCCTCAAGGCTGAGAAGGTCCGCGTGGGTCATTAGTTCGATATTCGGGTTACGTGCCACTTCCACGAGTTTTGGAGACATAATACACATGCTGCAGTCATTTGTGGGAAATGTTTTATCAAGCTGCGACATCGTTCCGCCGATATTCGCCCCTTTTTCGAGAAGATAAACCTTAAATCCATTTTCAGTAAGGTCAAGGGCGGACTGCATACCACCAATACCTCCACCTAAAACAAGAACAGACCCTGATAAACTCCCGGTCATGATGAACCTCCTGGCGCGGTGTAACGATAATAGGGGGTTTTCCCGTCTTCAATATGGTCAACAACCATGAGGCCGCGGCGTCTCAGTTCGACAATATGCCTGAGGACGCTCCTGGGGGACAGGTCCACGTCTTCGGCTATCCCGCGAACCGGTTTTACCTCTTTCGAAACCGCCT
>JANTFN010000047.1 GCA_024763435.1 Thermodesulfobacteriota bacterium
TTTTCAAAATTCCGATCGAGATGTACGCCAAACCCATGGGTTTTTGTATCATTCAGCCTGTCTACGTCATCCCTTCTGTTCCGTATTTCTCCATTTGCGCTGATATGAAATCCATAGATCGTATAATCTATCTCTACATCCCCCGTATCGGTCGTTTCGTTTGTCGAATCATCCGTGGTATCCGTTGTCGCGCGGTTAACCTTGAATGTGACCGTCAAGTTGTCCAAATGGGGAATTTCCTGAAAGGTAATGCTGAATTCCGGCATTTTATTCCGTGTGGTTGTATCAAGCTGACCGTCCAGGTTGTCCCTTGAGGCGCGGTAGCCTATCTCCAGCCCAATCTGGGCAACAGGGGTATAATCAGCCGTGGCGTAATACTCCTCGGTATCGGGACTGCTCATACCGCCAATGCTCCTAAACTTCGGTTCCACCCGCGAGTAGCCCCCGTTAAGCGCGTATTTATCCTTTTGATAACTGCCGGACAGTTTGTAAGCTGTATCGGTCAGGGACCCTTCCCGCGCCGGCATGCCATAATCAGCATCCCCGCCCCCGCCTGCCTCGTGGGACGTATACCAGCTCCACGCCGCCTCTCCCCCAAAAGTGAGCGCATTGTCTAACAAATTCAGGGCAAAATCCATGCTACCCACGCGGTTTTCCAAGGCGGGGGCTGTTGAATTTGGAACCGATCCCGAGTCATCGCTCCCGTTGATAAAATTGAATCCCAGGGTTAGAGGTTTCAGGGGATTAAACGAAACACGTGCCCCTTCGTAATACCGCGCGTAGCTTTCGCTTTCCAGGTTTTTCCAGAAGGCCTCCCATCGGTCATTCATAACACCCGCCAGGGCCACAACCTTCAACCCCCTTAATGAGGAAAAGGTCTTCTCCGCGTAGACCCCCCGCAAGGCCTGATTAAACGTGAAATCACTCAGGGTCCCCAGGTAATCCCCCAGGGTAAAGAGATAACTCTCGCTGCTTTGGGTAATATGAAAATCAACGATGCTCGCGTGTTCCGTGTCGACATATTTGTCATCCGTCAACCGCGAATTAAAGACCATCTCAAACTCACGCCCCCTGGCCCCGTGATGCTGCAGGGTCAAATCCAGCTCCTGAAGAAACTGCGGACCCTCGTCTATCTGGGCATTGTTTTCATTTCCCTGGATCTTGTTGTAATAAATACCGAAACGTTCTTCACCATGGAGTTCAAAATTCTTAAAAAATCCCTTCTTTCCTTTTTTTTCGGGCGCGGTAAGGATTTCGGTTTCCTTTTTACCGGAAGGCGACGTTACCTGAGCCGTTTGAATCCCCGGAGAAGGGGTGTGTTTCACACCAACGGTATGCCACAATCTGTTTATCTGGTCCTTTGACAGCTTCGAAACAGACATCTGCCTGATATCCCCACTCGCGTAAAGCGGAGAGCACACGACAAACCCTGCCGTCACACTCATAATAAAAATGGCAAAAAAAACAACCAATCGGGATTTCATACCTGCCCCCTTTCCCTGTAAGTTCCCAAAAAACCCAAAAAGTTCAAATTAAACAGAAAAAAAATAAGCGGGCAGAAAATCCGCCCGCTTATAACGCCACCTTTTTGCTTGAAAAACAGGGCAGGGCCGCTATCCGGCTCACGCCAATGGCCATACCCCTCAAACCTAAGTATCGATCAAAAATTTTTAAATCTGGAAACATACCAGCCATGACCACCCTAATTACGGTTATTCCCTATCACCTGACTTTTAATTGCCGATTGCTTTTTTATCATTTCCCATTTATCAAGTCAAGAGATCCGCTCTCAGCAAAAATGCCCTTTATCAAAGGATCGGAAGATTCGTTGTTTCGGGTTTGACAACAAAAAATGACAACAAAAAATTATTGACACAGCCTGTTTCCTCTGATATAGACTGTCCTTAAGTAATTTTAACCCTTCTTTAAAGGGGCTTAATGCTTATGTTGTATATTATAACGGCTGTGATTCTTTATCTGTTCTGGATTGTGTTTTCGGGGATCTTTGACCCTTTTCATCTCATCACTGGTGCCGTGATGAGCTTGCTCATCGCTTTTTTTACATGGGATCTCCTGTTTAAAAACCGTGAGATATCAATACCGGAACGACTCGGGGAAGCCTTCCGGTTCGCGAATTATATTCTCTGGCTTCTGTGGCAGATCGTTATCGCCAACATCTATGTGGCACGGCTTGCTCTCAGCCCGAGAATGCCCATCGACCCCAAGATTATACGGGTCCCGATAAAATTAAAAAAAGATGTCTCCATGGTGGCCTTTGCTAACTCTATCACCCTGACGCCCGGGACCATTACAATCTCTGTGGAAGGAGATACCTTCCTCGTCCACGCTATTGACCTGAAACTGGCCGATGACCTTCTCTCTGGTGAGATGGAACGGCGGGTTGCACATGTGTTCAGGGAGGATCTGCTGCCGTTATGAGGGAATTCTACATCTGGGTCAGTGTTTTTCTGTGCGTCCTGACGCTCCTTAATCTGTACCGTGCCATTTATGGTCCCGACACCCTAACCCGTATCATCGCGATTAACGCCATCGGAACCAAAACAGTGATGATCCTTATCCTCATCGGTCTGATTTATGAGCGGTTGGAGATGTTCATTGATATCGCGATTGTTTACGCCCTGCTGAGCTTCATTTCCACCATCATCGCGGCAAAATATCTCGAACGAAGGAAGGCTATCGAATGATTCACATCGTCCAGAATATCATTGCCATCTTTTTTATCCTCGCGGGACTGTTCTTTTTTACCACCTCGATTATCGGGCTGATTCGTTTTCCTGATTTCTACTGCCGGATGCATGCCACGGGGAAGGGAGACACCCTCGGCACCATCCTTTTGTTTGCCGGTTTTATCGTTTATGAGGGGGTAACCCTTACCAGTTTGAAACTCCTGCTGATTCCTGTCTTTATCTTTTTAGCGAGTCCCACGGTAACCCATTCCATCGGAAAGGCCGCTGTGAACTGCTGCGCGAAGGGGTGGGAAAAAGAAAAATCCAAAGAGGAAGGAGCAAGCGCATGATCTGGCCCCTTGACTTTATCCTGTTGATTATCATCCTCATCTTATCAGTTGCCGCCATCACGGTCAGGGACCTGCTCAGTGCCGCAATTATTCTGGGGGGGTTCAGTTTTATGATGGCCCTGCTCTGGACGGAGATGGGCGCCGTGGACGTGGCGATTACCGAGGCATCAGTCGGTGCCGGGGTTTCCACGGTCTTTTTCGTTGCCGCCCTCCATCACACAAACAGGAGGTCAAAAGATTGAAACCCCTGAAACTTTTAGCCCTCATTACCGTCCTGATTACCGCCTTTTTCCTGATGTACGGGGTTAATGAAATGCCCGACTGGGGAAACAGTTCCGCCCCCGCCAGCACGCATGTATCCCCTTACTACATTCAACACTCGCAGGATGACACAGACGCGCCCAACTTTGTCAGCGCGGTTCTGGCGGATTATCGTGGTTTTGACACCCTTTTCGAAACAACCGTTATCTTCTGCGCCGGTATGGCGTGCATGATGCTCCTGCGAAAGAAAAAGAAGTGACCAACCGCTACGAAAATCTTATTATTGAATTTTTCTGCAGGGTCATCGCCCCCGTTGTTCTTCTTTTTGGTGTCTATATCGTTTTCCACGGCGAAGCCAGTCCGGGCGGCGGTTTCCAGGGCGGGGTTATCCTCGGATCCGGGTATATCATGCTTGCCATCGCCTATGGTATTGATTTTACCCTCAAGCGGATTCGAGAAAGGATTATCCTCTTTCTGAGTGGCTTCGGGGTCTTTATCTACGGCGGCATCGGCGCGGCCTGCCTCCTCTGGCATGGAAATTTTCTTGACTACGGGAAACTGCCCCTGCCTCTCGCGCATACGAATGCGATCAGGGGACTCGGGATTATGGGAATTGAAATCGGGGTTGGTCTGACCGTCATGGGCGTTATGGTGTCCATTTATTATGACCTGATTGTGGCGGGGGGCAACCAAAAGGAAAACAAGGGAGAGGTATGTGATGGAATTCTTTCTCGGTAAATTTAACTACTGGGTCTATATCGCTATGATGATGATCGGATTTTATGCCATGATTGCCAAGCATAACCTCGTCAAGAAGATCATCGGTATGAATATCTTTCAGACCGCAATTATTCTGTTTTATGTCTCCATCGGAACCAAAAAAGGGGGAACTATCCCCATCCTGGAAGGTGCGGGACATCACGCAGTTGCCCCTGAATCCATTAACGTCGCGCATTATATTAATCCCCTCCCTCATGTCCTTATGCTGACGGCCATTGTGGTGGGGGTAAGCGTCACGGGTGTCGCCCTGGCACTGATTATTCTCATTTACAAACGCTACAACACCGTGGAAGAAGATGAGATCCTGAGGCAGCTTTCGTGATTCATCAGGCCCCAATTCTCACCATCGCGACGCTTCTTCTGACCGCCTTCTGGGTTCCTATTATCGGAATGTTCAAAAAGGAATCAGCCTATTATATCGCCCTGGCCGCTATTTTTATCGCCTTCGCGGCCGCGTGCGGAACCCTCTATTCCGTTCTTTTGCACGGCCCCATTCACTACCACATGGGCGGATGGCCTCCTCCGTGGGGCATCGAATTTGTCATTGACTACCTTAACGCGGGGGTCCTGGTTCTCATTGCGCTTATCAGTTTTCTGACAACCATCTCCGCGAAAAAAAGTGTGGAACAGGAAATCAACCGGGACAAATGGCCGGCATTTTGGTCCCTCTATCTCCTCCTGATTATGAGCCTGATGGGCATGACAGAAACGGGCGACATGTTCAATATGTACGTCTATCTCGAGGTCTCCTCCCTGACGGCATACGGGTTGATCGCCATGGGAGAGGACGGCGCGCTGATAGCAAGTTTCAATTATGTCATTCTCGGGTCGGTCGGGGCTTCGTTCTATCTGCTTGGCGTAGGCTATCTCTATATCGTTACCGGCTCCCTGAATATGGCCGACCTTTACCGCCTGATGCCAGGCCTGTATCACTCTAAGGTTGTTTTTACCGCCTTTGCTTTTTTCATGGTGGGCATCGGCATTAAAATGGGGCTTTTCCCGCTGCATGTCTGGCTGCCTGACGCCTATACGCGCGCGCCCTCCGCCATCAGCGCCCTCATCGCGCCGACCATGACGAAGGTGAGCGCTTACGTCCTTTTCCGCATCATCCTGAGCGTCTTTCACATCCAGTTTTCCACGATGATTATCCCCGCCGCGAAACTCCTCATGTGGATTGCCGCGGTCGGCATCATCTACGGTTCCATTATGGCCATCGCCCAGAAAGACATCAAGCGGATGCTCGCCTATTCCTCCATCAGCCAGATCGGGTATATCGTCCTGGGTCTTGCCCTGGCCAACCGGATGGGACTTATCGGCGGGGCGCTCCACATCTTCAGCCATGCCTTCGCGAAGGGATGCCTCTTTATGGTCGCCATGGCCATCGTCTATAAAACCGGCATCCGCAATATCGATGAGTTTAAGGACCTCAATAAAAAAATGCCCTTTACCATGGCGGCCTTCTGCGTGGCCGCCCTGTCCATGGTCGGTGTGCCACCCACGGCCGGCTTTTTCAGCAAGTGGTACCTTGTCCTGGGAACCATCAGTGGCCGGCACTGGCTGATGACCGCTGTCATCCTCGCGAGCAGCCTCTTGAATGCCATCTACTTTTTCAGGATTATTGAGAAAACCTACTTTTCGTCCTTCCTCGGAGGCGGGGGGCACGGCCATCACAAGACACCTACCGTGGTCATGACTGAAGCCCCTGCGATGATGGTCATTCCTATCCTGTTGATGGCTGTGGGTATTCTCGCCGTCGGGCTCTTTAATTTCCAGATTATTCATCATCTCCTCCAATTCATCGTTCCCGGAGGGCTCGCATGAACACCGTTGTTTCCATAAAACCCCTGCTGGCCGTCCTCGTTTCCCTTGTTGGGGCCTTTTTTATCCTTTTTACAAGTTCGAAGCGGCAAAACCTCCGGGAATCCTGGACCTTTATCGCGGCCTTTATCAAATTCGGGATTGTCCTGAGCATGATGCCGGTCATTCTCCATGGAAAGGTTATTAAACTTACGCTCCTCGAAATCGCACCGGGTCTCTCCCTGATGTTCAAGGTTGACTTCCTCGGTATTATTTTCGGGCTCGTGGCCTCGGGGCTTTGGATTGTCACGTCGCTCTATTCGATTGGCTACATGCGCGGCCTGAAGGAACACGCCCAGAACCGCTACTTTTTCGCCTTCGCCCTCTGCCTGTCGGCGACGATGGGAATCGCCTTTGCCGGCAACCTCCTGACCTTTTACGTCTTTTACGAGATGCTGACCATTTCGACCTATCCCCTCGTTACGCACAACGAAGACGAAGAAGCCGTTAAAGCGGGCAGAAAATACCTCACCTATACCCTGAGTGCCGGGGTTCTGCTTCTGTTTGCCATCGCCGCCACCTACCTTTACGCCGGGACCCTGGAATTCATGCCCGGCGGATTTCTCAACGGGCATAATATCCCCATCGGCGTCCTGCAGTTCCTGCTTGTGGCCTTCCTTATCGGCTGCGGGGTTAAGGCCGGCGTCATGCCGTTCCACGCGTGGCTCCCCTCCGCCATGGTCGCGCCCACGCCCGTGAGCGCCCTGCTCCACGCCGTTGCCGTGGTCAAGGCCGGGGTCTTCGGATGTGTCCGTATCATCGCGTATGTCTTCGGGCCCGTTGTCCTGAAAGACATCCACATGTGGTTGATTGTCGCCTACTTTGTCTCCTTCACCATTATCGTGTCTTCCCTTTTCGCCCTCGCCTCGGACAACCTGAAACGCAGGCTCGCCTTTTCCACCATCAGCCAGCTCTCTTACATCATCCTCGGGGCGGCGCTTCTCTCCAAGGCATCACTAACCGGGTCGATTCTCCATATCCCCAACCATGCCTATATGAAAATCACCCTCTTCTTCTGCGCGGGAGCCATCTTTGTTAAAACCGGGAAGAAAAACATCAGCGAACTGGATGGAATCGGATGGCAGATGCCCATCACCATGGGGGCCTTCACCCTGGTCTCCTTCGGGATGGTCGGGATTCCGCCCCTATGCGGGTTTATCAGCAAATGGTACCTGTGCCTCGGGACCCTTCAGGCAAGGGAATTCTTCTTTCTTTTCGTCCTGCTGACCAGTGCCGTTCTCAATGCCGCCTATTTCTTTCCCATCGTTTACGCGGCCTTTTTCAGGCAGCCCGCCGGGGGAAGGCCCGCCTTTAACGAGGCATCCCTCCCGCTGGTTATTCCCCTTTCCATTACGGCGGTCATGGCCGTTATCTTCGGTATCTTCCCAAACTTTACTTTTCACTTCTTTGACCTGGCAAGAAACGCCGCAACTACTATTATAGCGGGGATGTAGCTATGAAATCCAAAGGGAAAAAGATCTTTTTCGGAATCGCGCTCGTCATCGTCGTAGCGCTGGATTTTTATACCCCTCACGGTGAAGAGGCGGCTCATTTCTGGTGGCAAATTCCCGGATTTGACGCCCTCTACGGTTTTATCGGGTGCTTTATCCTGATGCTTTTCGCGAAAAAGGTTATTTATCCCCTCTTTTCACGCCGGGAGGATTACTATGACAGGTAGCGTCCTGCCTCCCTACATTTACTACTTCGCCGGCGCACTCCTGCTGCCCCTGCTGCCCGGGCGCTTTCTGAAACGCCTGCTGACCCTTGCCGTCCCCATTGTAGGATTTATCGCCCTGCTGCAAATTCCAAAAGGGTCTTATGACCTGATCCCGTTTCTTAATTACCACCTGACACTTATGCGGGTTGATAAACTCAGCCTTATATTTTCCTACGTCTTTGTAATCATGTCTTTTATCGGGGCCGTTTACGCCCTGCATATCAAGGAAGAGGGGCAGATGGTCGCGGCGTTTCTCTATGTGGGGAGCACCCTTGGTGTCACCTTCGCCGGTGATTACTTCAGCCTCTTTTTCTTCTGGGAAATCATGGCCGGGGCCTCCGTTTTTCTCATCTGGTATAACCGCACCGAGGCATCCGTTAAGGCGGGATACCGCTACCTTCTCGTCCATATTGCCGGGGGTTGCCTGCTCCTCGCCGGTATCCTGATTCAAATTTCCACACAACACTCTATTGCCTTTAATCCCGGCAGCTTCGGAAGCTTCGCTTCCTATTTTATCCTCGCTGGATTTCTTGTGAATGCCGCGGTCCCGCCATTTCACCCCTGGCTGCCCGATGCCTACCCCATGGGCACCATCACGGGAAGCGTTTTTTTGACCGCTTATACCACCAAAAGCGCCGTTTACGTCCTCTGCCGGGGGTTTGCAGGCGCGGAAGTACTCATGTGGCTTGGGGCCATCATGGCCATCTATGGGGTCGTTTACGCCTTTATTGAGGTCGATATGCGAAAACTCCTCTCCTACCATATCGTCAGCCAGGTGGGCTACATGGTCTGCGGGGTGGGAATTGGAACGGAACTGGCCCTCAACGGCTCCACGGCTCACGCCTTCTGCCATATCCTCTACAAGGCGCTTCTCTTTATGGCCTGCGGCGCCGTCATCCACGTCACCGGAAAGCGGAAACTCACCGAACTTTCAGGCAAGGGGCTCTTCAAAATCATGCCTTTTACCCTGGTTATGTATATGATTGCCGCCTTTTCCATCTCGGCGGTGCCTCTTTTCAACGGCTTTATCAGCAAATCAATGGTTGTCGCGGCGGCAGGCGAAGCCCATCACGGTCTTGTAGAGCTTATGCTTCATCTTGCCTCCATCGGAACCTTCCTCTCCGTTGGCCTGAAACTCCCCTATTTTGCCTGGTTTGGAAAACCGATTGCGCCCCACGAGGAAGAAAAGCTTGAAACAGGCAAACTCCCCCTGAACATGAAAGTTGCCATGGGCATTGCCGGCTTTCTCTGTATCGCCCTGGGAGTTTATCCCGATGTCCTCTACCGAATCCTCCCGTTTCAGGCCGCGTTTCACCCCTTCGCCTACGGACATGTCGTCAAGACCATGGGAATGCTCCTCTTTACATTGCTGGCCTTTCTTATCTACCTTCCCAAAATTTCCCTTCATGACCGTATCAATCTCGATACCGACTGGTTCTACCGGATGGGTGCTAAACGCCTTTACCGTTTCGTAAGCGGCCCCATGGACGCCTTTTACCGGAACATGCAGGGGCGTTTCACGCGGCAGGTTGATTTCATCGCCTTTGTGGCCAAAAATCCCTATACCGCCCCCACTCTCCTGAAACTGGGGATTCAGCACTACATTGCAAGCGGTTTTGGCGTTCTGAAAAACGTTCCGGACCTTGAAATTATCGACACGCATTTCAAAGATCTGTCAAAAAAGGCCTATTCCGACGACAGCTACAAGCGCCCCGTCGGCATCGGCGTTATGCTGTCCATCCTGTTCCTGTCGATTTTTGTTCTGATCTATATGCTGAGATAAAGGCAAACCAGGCACCATTCCATCTTATAGAATTAACCTGCACCTCTTTACCCGGCTTTCTGAGATTACTTGGTATTTAAGTCAAAATGGCAAAGTCAAAATGACACTTGACAGAAAAGTTTTTCAATGGTAACTTAACAAACGTTTAATCAGCAAGTATGGCAAAAATCTGCAACAATAACATCAGGAGGAATTGGTGATGGTAAATCCAGAACTGGTGGGACCTTGCGGGCTTTACTGCGGTGTTTGCGCAATTTACATCGCGGATCGTGACAACAATCGGAAGTTAAAGGAACGGCTGGTCAATCTCTACAAGGCCACGCTTCCCGGAAGCGAAAATTTAACAACAGAAGATATAAGGTGCCAGGGTTGCCAGTCTGACGACGTTTTCGTCTATTGCCGGCAGTGCCCCATTCGGGACTGCGTAAAAGAAAAGGCATACGACGGATGTCATCAATGCAGTGATTTTCCCTGTCAATACATTGAAAATTTTCCCATGGCCGTTGGCAAAAAGGTTATCCTGCGGGCTGTTCCTTACTGGCGTGAGGTCGGCACCGAGAAGTTTGTTCGGGACGAAGAAACCCGCTACACCTGCCCTGAATGCGGCAACAAGGTTTTTCGGGGCGCCACAAGATGTAACAGGTGTAAAACAGGGCTGAACCTGGATTAACCTGTTTCATAGATAATCAAGGGGTATTCGCCTTTCGCC
>JANTFN010000048.1 GCA_024763435.1 Thermodesulfobacteriota bacterium
CGAGGAGGACAACCTTGGGGGCACCTGCCTGAACCGGGGATGCATTCCTTCCAAAGTTCTGATTACCACAGCAGCGCTGTTCAATAAGATTAAAAAAGCAGATACATATGGGATCACGATCAACGGAGACGTCCGGGTAAACATGTCTCGCTTGGTGGAAAGAAAAGAGAAGGTCCTCCAGGACCAGCAAAAAGGGATTTTTAACCTGCTGCGGCATCATCATATCCGTTACTTGCAGGGAACCGGCTACCTGAAGGAACGGGGAATGGTGGGTGTTCGGCTGAAAGAAGGCGGAGAGGAGAATGTTCCCTGGGATAAGCTCATTTTAGCAACGGGGACCCGGCCTTTCAGCCTGCCGGGTCTCCCCTTTGACGGGAACACGATCCTTTCCAGCGATCATGCGCTTGATCTGCAGGAAGTCCCTGAATCTATTTTAATTGTCGGCGGTGGTGTTATCGGGTGTGAGTTTGCTTTTCTGTTCTCGGCTCTGGGTGCCAGGGTCACGATTGTGGAAGCATTGAATCGCATGTTGCCGTTACCTTCGGTGGATGAGGATTGTTCGAAGGTACTTCAGCGTGAAATGAAGAAACGCAAAATCACCTTCATGGTAAATCGTATTGTGGAGGATATATCGGAACAAGAGGACAAACTGCGTGTGACTATTGGCCCCTCCCCATTCCTGGAAAACCCAACAGAAAAAGACAAAAAACTCCTGCACGAAACCGCGAACAAAGCCCTGATTTGTGTGGGGCGGCATCCCAACTCGACGAACCTTGAAGGTTTTGGTTCCCTTGGTGTGCGGGTGGATGGGAGGGGGTGGATAGACGTCAATGAACGGATGGAAACCAACATGCCGAATATTTACGCCATTGGCGATATTTTAGGACCTTCCAGGATCATGCTGGCGCATGTGGCCTCCACGGAAGGGCGGGTGGCTGCCGAAAACGCCATGGGAAACCATAAGAGGATGGATTATACGGCCGTCCCGGGTGCCATCTTCACAACCCCGGAGGTAGCCGATGTCGGCCTGACCGAGGCCCAGGCCAGGGAACAGGGGATTGAAATACGCTCGGAGAGTGTCCTGTTCCGGAGCCTGGGTAAAGCGCAGGTCATCGGGGAAATTGCCGGTCATGCCAAGATCGTTTTAGAAAAAGGGAGCAGCAGGATTCTGGGGATTCATATTATCGGGCCGCATGCCACGGAACTGATTGCCGAAGCCACCCTGGCGGTTCGAACAGGGCACACGATAGCGGATTTAAGCGAGACCATCCATGCGCATCCGACGCTTTCAGAGATCATCCTGGAAACATCTTTGAAGGCATTGGATCAGTCCTTACACGGGTAGAACAATTTAACGGAAAGGAAACACCGATGAAATCACTTGACGAATTAGAATTCTTGGAAGATCAGTTTTATTCTGAAGAGCATGAATGGGCACGCGTTGACGATGACAAAATTACCATCGGCATTACCGATTATGCCCAGGATCAACTTGGGGATATTGTGTTCATCGAATTGCCACAGGCAGGGGATGAACTTAATAAAGGAGACGTATTTGGAACTGTGGAATCTGTCAAAACGGTTTCTGAACTATACATGCCGGTAGGTGGAGAAATCCTTGTCATTAATGAAACCCTGGAAAATTCACCCGAGCTTATAAACACCGATCCCTATGGATTGGGCTGGGTAATAAAAGTACGACCTTTCAATCGTTCCGAAATAAATGAATTGATGAGCCGGGACGTTTATGCGGATATGTTGAAATTCGAGGGGTAAAACATCTCTAATCTGAAAGAACCTTTTCCTGATTTTCCTCCTTGTATCATTGTTATTCGTCGTTTTTTGGCGGGGAAAACTGGTTTTCCCCGGATTTCATAAAACAAATTGCCAGAGTGGGGACAACAATCAGTGTGGCGAGGGTAGCCGACAGGAGCCCGCCGATCACCGTAATGGCAAAGGGTTGGAAGATTTTTGACCCTACCGTGGTCCCGATGGCCACCGGCAGAAGGGCAAAGATGGTCGTCAGGCTGGTCATCAGAATGGGTCGCAGGCGAACCGTGGCCGCTGAAATGAGGGCATCATGGAACGGGGTCCCCGACCTGCGCGCTTTGTTGGCATAGTCCATCAAAACGATGGCGTTGTTGACCGCGATTCCCACGAGGGTAAAGGCCCCCATGCCCACGGAGACGTCCACACCCTGCCGGGTGACAAACAGGGCTACCAGCGCGCCTACCAGGGAGAGGGGGATGGTGAGGAGAATAATCAAGGGCTGGAGCCAAGAGGAAAATTGCATCGCCATAATAAGGTAAATCAAGATAATCGCCGCGATAATAGCTTCAGCCATTTCCAGAACGGTATTCATAAGCACCTTGTACTGTCCTGTAAATTCGAAACTGTACCCCGCAGGAAGTGACAGCTTTCCGAGCTTGCCCCTTAAACGGGAAACCACCTTGGGGATGTTCCCCTCCACTTCCGCAAGGAGGGTGATCTCGCGCCGTCCGTTCAGGCGTGTGATGGCGGAGGGCGTGTGGAGGATTCGCACGTCGGCGACACGGGAAAGGGGCAGGCTGGTTCCATCATGGGCAACCACAGGAAGCCTCTTCAGCAATGTGAGGTTGAGTGGTGCCTTCAAGGCAATTTTTACAAGCACCGGGATGGCTGCCCTCTGTCGAATAACCTGGGTCGCCTGAACGCCAAGACGCACCGCTTGAAGCGTGTCGAGAACATCCCGAACACTGACACCGTAGAGGCCGAGTCGCGCATTGTTTAGCCGAACCTGGATCTTCGGGCTTTTGATTTTTGTGTTATTAACCACATTGCTGATGGCGGGATCGGCGGATAAAACGGATTCGACTCGACTGGCCAGGGTAATAAGGGTGTCTGTGTTATCCCCGTACAGGGTCACACCAAACAGCGCGGGAAGTCCTGAAAAACTCTCGTCAATCTTTTCCTGCGTGGGCTGGTGATACAGAAACGCCACACCGGGTATCTTTGAATAGGAGGCCTTGAGCGACGCCATGATGCTTGTCAGGGAATGGCGTCTTTCTCCTTTGGGTGTCAACTTGATCATCAACTCGCCCCGATTGACCCCCTCGATCATGTAACTGCCGCCGGGAGACCCCGTGCGGCGGTAAACGCAGGAGACATCGGCGTCTTTGAGGGCGATGCCATCCAGGATACAGCCAATGCGATTGCTTTCCCTGAGGGAGGTCCCCGGCGGCATTACGTATTCAATCAGGATGGCACCTTCGTCGATAGGAGGCAGGACCGAGGCCCGGCCGAGAAAGACGGAAAGCCCGGCCAACCCGAGAAAAGCGGCGGCCAAAATCAACGTTATCACCTTGTGGCGAAAGGTAAAGGCCAGGATGGATTGCAGCCGGTTCCCCAGGGCCCGCACCAAGCGAGGGCCGGGAAGCGTCTCTTTGACGGCAACGATTTTCTTTCCCCGGCTGAAGAGCGTGGGAACCAGGGTAAGAGAGAGTATGAGGGAAACGAGAAGCGCGGCGCTGATGGTAAACCCAAAGGGCTTGAGAAACAGGCCGGCAATACCGGTGACCATGACCATGGGCAAAAAGGCGGCCACGGTTGTAAAGGTCCCGGAGGCATCGGGTCCGGCAATCTCCATGGTTCCCCGGAGGCATGCCTCTGGAACATCCGGGGTAAGACGCGCGTGCCGGAAGATATTTTCGGCCACCACAATGGCGTCATCCACAATCATGCCGATGGCCAGCGCCAGGGCGGTCATGGTAATGACATTCAATGACAGGCCCGCCCCCTTCATCAACGTCAATGTGGCGAGAAACGTGATGGGAATCGTAGTTGCCACAATCAAGGTGGGACGCCACGCGGCAAGAAAGAAGTAAAGGACAAGAATGGCCAATCCCGCGCCAATCAAGAGATCCCAGAGTATTTCTCCCTGTGATTCACGAATAATCTCCGATTGGTCGTAGAATTTCCTGACCTTTGTCCCCGCGGGAAGAAGGCCTTGAAGCTTAACCATTGTCTTGGCCACGCCTGCCACAACCCGGGTAGTACTAGCCCCCGGTTGTTTCCGTATGATGAGAGCGACAGCGGGAATACCATCACCATGAACATTATAATGTCTTGGCGCTCTGCCTGCGCGAACCTCCGCCAGCGAACCAAGAAGCACCGTTTGCCCCCCACTCCCCGTCAGAGGAATGGCGCGTATATTGGAAAGGTCTTTGATTCGTGCGTCTCCCCGAATCAGAACCTCCCGTGCCGAACGGTTGATGAACCCGGAAACCGCGACGTTGTTGTGGTTTTTCAGGGCGGAAATCACGTCTCCAAGTGTAAAGTGAAGGGCTTTCAGCTTTTCAGGCCGAATGGCTACATAAAAGGCCCGCCTGTCTCCGCCCAGGACCTCCACGGAGGAGACGCCTTCTACGCCCATCAACCTTCCCGCAAGGTCGTAACGCACAATATTACGCAGGGTAACAGGGCTCCCCGCACCGAAAATTACATACCCGCAAACCTCCTGAAGGGTCGTACCAATATTTTCAAGCCGGGGCAGCGTCCCCCTGGGCAGGATGCCGGAGAGTCGGGCGAGCCGGGCCTGAACGAGCTGCCGGGCATCGCGGATGGCTGTTCCCCAGCTGAACTGGACGGTCACCTGGGAAATACCTTCCACGGAAGTAGAGGCCACCCGATTGACACCGGGGATGCTCCGCATTTCATCCTCGACGGGTCTCGTAACAAGATGTTCCATGTCTTCCGGAGAGGCCGCGGGAATATGGGAGATGATATTGACCACAGGAACCGAGAGCTTTGGGAAAAGATCAACCGGCATATGCGTGAAGGAGAAGAGGCCGCCGATCCCCAGGATGACGGCAAAGAAAACAGCCGTAAGGGGCTTCCCAACAATAAAACGCAGAAAGGCCCGCATCGGTTAGTCCGCCACCTTGTAGATCTTGTTAAAATGCCGGTAGAAGAGTTCATACCCGCCATGGATCACCACCTGGTCCTTTTCTTGGAGTCCACTGAGGATTCCCACCCATTCCCCGGAAATCGGTCCGGTTTTAACCGGGCGTTTGATGTATCCCTTTGGACCCTTTACAAAGATAAAGGGGCGTTCATCCTGATCACGAATAATGGCGCTGACGGGAATAGCCATCAGGCCCTTTTGAACCCCTGTCACAAGCACGCCGGAAATTGTTTCCCCCGGGCTGAATTGATGGTTGACAGTCTTGCCTTCTATCCAGATGATTGCTGCACCTTTCCGGGTATGTCGCGGAAGTACCGTGGCAACGGACGCGGCGATATCCCTGCCGGCCGCCGTATGGATGAGGACCTTACACCCCTTGAGACGGATGCCCCGGGGCGGAAACAGGGTCGCGACAATTCTCAGCGATTTTAACGGAACAATTTCACAGAGGACATCCCCTGTATGGACCGCCTGCCCTTTACTGACCTGTCGTCCAGTAAACAGGCCGTCCATCCGGGCACGAATCTTCAGGCTATTCCTGAAAACGGCTAATTGGAGTTTCATCCGTTCAAGGCTTGACTGGAGGGTGAATAAGGCCTGCTCCGCGGAAAGAAGGGTCTCTTTTTTTGCAATCTTTTGCGCCACGGCCTCTTTTTTCAGGCGGACATTCTGACGGGCAATCAAGACCCTGGGCCTTAAAGCGGCTATTTCTGCGTTCAGGGATTTAAGACGACCTTCAACACGCGGGCCACCTAAGGTAAAAAGAAGCGTTCCCCGGGTAACCGGCGTTTCATCCGGGGCTTTGATGGCAAGAATCTCCCCGTCCGTAAGCGCTTTAACCCGGTTGGTTTCCCTGCTTTCCACCCTGCCGAACCAGGGGCAGGTGAGGGTAAAATCCCGCTTCACCGGCACCTGTGTTTCAATAAGGCCTTTTGTCATGGTGTGCGCTTTCTTTGCGTCCCCAGCAGGGGCAGGGGCAATCCAGCATAAATCCAGAAAAACTATGAATAGAAAGATACAAAAAGCAGCACGAACATGGCGTTTCATTGTGTTATCTCCCTTTTCAGGCGTTTTTATTGTTTTACAACACCTTATACTTCACGGTCTTTTATGTCCAGAATAATAAGGAAGGCTGGTAAAATTATCAGGATCAGCGGTAATTGCACGCATAGACCAGAAACAATGGCTATGGCCAGGGGCTGAAGCATAGCAGCCCCTTCCCCTATTCCCAGCGCAAGGGGAATAAAGGCCAGGATCGCGGCCACCGTGGTCATGGCAATGGGACGCATGCGATTCTTCCCCGCCACAATCAGGGCCGTCTTTTTGTCAAAATCCCCCGGCAGGGTTCGATATTCCGAGAAATAGAAAATGGCAACCTCCGTGACAATACCCACAATCATGGTCAGCCCCATCATGGATGTGATGTTAATTTCCGTTCCCGTCACAAACAATCCGATAAAAACCGCTGCAAGGGAAAGCAGGGTGGTTATGAGCATGGAGATGGTCACACGAAAACGCTCGTATAGAAAAAGCAGAAGCAGAAAGACAAGAACAACAGCGGAAATAAAAACAGCGATGAGCCCCTTAAAGGCAATTTGCTGTTGCGCGTAAAGGCCACCGAGAGTGTAGTAAACCCCTTTGGGTAACAACTCTGATTTTTCCAGTGCGGATTTGACCTCTCTTATGACCGAACCCATATCGCGTCCGCTAATCCGGCCGGTTACAGCAATCATCCGTTTCAGGTCATCCCGCATAATTTGTGGCTGGCCGGTGATGGTTTTGATGGTTACAATGCGCTTCAGGGGGAAGAGGTGTCCGTCCGGGGCCTTAAGGCGGAGCCTTTCTATCTTTCGTGTTGTTGAACGGATATCGGAAGAAATCCAGACCCTGACCCCGATCATTTTAGGCCCTTTCTGTACCTGGGTCGTGACCGCGCCGTAAAGAAAGTTGGAGAGCATATGGGTTACCTGTTCGGGGTTAACCCCTTCAAAAGAGGCCTTGGCCCGGTTCACGCGGATATCCAGCGCGTCTCCCGCCAGAACAATCCCATCTTTAACATCCACAACACCTGGAATTTTACGGATTGTTGAAGCCACCTTCGGTCCCAGTTTCATAAGGAGTTTTTCGTTGTCCGAAAAAAGTTTTATCTCTATGGGTTGGGGAACGGCGGTAAGATCACCGATAAGATCCTCCATCAGCTGCGCCATTTCGATTTCAAGGCCTGGGACTTTTCGCTCCACGCGTCTCCTTACATCATCCATAATGGTCTCAATCCCCCGGCGCGGGGGCGGTTTCAAACGAACAAAAAAGTCTCCCTCGTTGGCTTCAGTTATGCCGCCTCCCAACTGAAGGCCTGTACGGCGCGAATAGGTTTCAACCTCCGGGGTTTTCTGGAGGATCTGCTCAACCTTTCGGAGCAAACGGTCTGTTTCTGTGAGCGAGGTTCCCGCTGCTGTGCGGTAATCAAGGATAAAACCCCCTTCATCCATTTTCGGCATAAAGCCGGACCCCAGGTGTTTATAGGAAAACCAGCCAAATCCAAGCAGCGGGACAATCAGAACCAATACCAGCCAGGGATGGTTTAAAACAGGTCTCATGATAGCTTCATACGATCGGTGGGAAATCCTCGTTAACGGCCCGTTTTTTTCCTGTTTGGCGTCCTTTTCACCAAGCAGGTGATCCGCAAGGAGCGGAACGGCCAGCCAGGCAATGAAAAAGGAAATGATCAGGCTCGAAGCCATGGTCAGGGACAGGGATCTGAAAAAAGCGCCGGTGACGCCGGAAAGAAAGGCCATGGGTGTGAAAATGATAATGGTCGAAGCGGAGGATCCCGCAAGAGGACGGGTAAACTCCCGGGCGGCGGCCATCACACGTCCATGGTGATCGCCGCTGCCTTCGCGCAGCCTCCGAACGATATGTTCCTGCATGACAATCATGTCGTCGATGATCAGCGCCACTGCGGCAGCCATTCCTCCCAGGGTCATGATATTAAAACTCATCCGCAGGACATAAAGCAGCAGGACGGTCGCAGCAAGGACACAGGGAACCGTTATCGCGGCGATAAAGGTCATCTTGATGTTCCGCAGAAAGAGCCACAAGACAAGAACAGCAAACAGAAGGCCGATTAAGACAGCGTCCCTGACGCTGCCCGCGGAGGAAAGAATCAGGTCTGTCTGGTCGTACCAGTTGGCGATTTTAATCCCCTTTGGCAGGTGGGCACGGAACCCGGCAAGTTTTCTTTTTATCTCACGCGCTATCTTCACGGTGTTGCCGCCCGGCTGCTGATAAACCTGAAAGAGGACCGCGTCGCGGCCATCAGCCGTAACCCGTGTCCACTGGGGTGCTGTTCCACGGCTCACCGTAGCAATATCATCCAGGCGCACCAGGCCGTTTTCCCCTGAACGAAGAATTGTTTCCTTTATTTGGTCAAGGTTGTGAAATGACGTATCGGAAATAGCAAGGTAGAGTTTGTAATGTTCCTCCATCTTGCCAACAGCCGTAATGACATTGGCGGCTGAAATGGCATTGGCCACATCAGTCAACGAGAGATTATAGGCGGCCAATCTTGCCGGGTTAACCGTTACCCTGTATTCTTCCCGGTCGCCCCCCTGAACACCTATTCTGGCAACCCCTTTCACCGTGGACAGTAAAGGCCTGATTTGGTAAAGGGCTAAATCCCTCAATTCCACCAGTGAGTGATTCCCGGCAGTAAGACTGTAAGCCAAGACCGGAAAGACGGTGGGATCCATACGTTTGACGTTAAAAGCGGTTCCGGAAGGAAGATCAGGAAGAACCTTGTTAATAGCGGATTCCACCTGGAGCATGGCGGCTATCATGTCCTCTCCCCAGTCAAAATTGACCGAGATATCCGCGCTTCCACGGCTCGTGGTGGAACGAACAGAGCGAACGCCTGGAACGGCCCGAACAGCCTCTTCCACAGGCCAGGTCACCTCTATGGCCATCTTTTCGGCTGGCCGGTCGCCAGCATCGAGACTTACCACAACCCGCGGGAAGTTGACATGAGGGAAAAGGGCCACCGGTAGTTTGAGGCTTGCGGCCAGTCCCCCAAGCGCCAGGATAACAATGAGAAATAATATGGAACGGCGATGCTGTTGAATCCATCGGGTGAAACTCATGGGGTTTTCTCCACTTTAACGGGCATTCCATCTTTTAATTCGTAGTTTCCAAGAACAACTGCCGACAGTCCCACCTTGATGTCAACTCCTGAAATCTCGGCCTCCTTACCGTTTTCAAGACCGACCTTCACGATATGCCTGTGTGCCCTGCCGTTTTTGACCGTGAACAGGATATAATGGCCGTCTTCAGGAAACACGGCGCTTTCCGAAACCACAAGTCCTTCGCGGGATGTCACAATGATATTTCCCTGAACATATTCATTCAGCATAAAAGGCGGCGGGGAAGGCAGAGAAACAAAAACATCTATAAAACGGGAAGCGGGATCAATGGATTTGGAAACAGAACGGACAACACCCCTTACAGCCTTCAAAGAAGGCCGGTTAACAGCTTTCAGTAAAACAGGGTGATTTGGCATGATCAGGTGTGCATCTTCCGGCTCCACGCCCAGACAAACTTCAACGGCGTCCTGCGCGACGATTTCGACGATGGGGCTGCCTGCCGGAACCATGGAGCCCTGATGCGCGAAGAGTCGGGAGACAATCCCATGCGCTTTTGAGCGAATCGCGACTGTTTTGGCAATTCCCCTCTCTTCCATGTTTTTTAAAATGATTTTTGCGTTTTCATAGGCCTGTTCCAACTGGAGAAGCTCATGGCTGGTTGCAAGCCTGAGGGCCGCTCGTTCTTTCACCTTTTTGAGCATTTCCTTAGTAGCCTCATAGTTGTTAATAGCTGTCTTGAGTTTAAGAAAGGTATCGGGACTTGGCCCTATCTCAAGGAGTTTGCCCCCCTTGATTACCTCCTGGCCCTGTGTCACATAAATGGCCTTGATTCGGCACTCATAGGGGATCGAAAGTATTTTGGCCCGGCCCGGCGAGGGAATAACCTTCCCATAGGTAACAAGGTTTTCCGCCACGATGCCTTTTTTTATTGGGACAACCCTTACAGAGGCAACAGGGCCATTTGCTTTTGGCTCTTCCGCGTCACTATTCCTAAGACAAACAAATGGTATGGAAAACAGGAAAATTAAAATCAGGGTAATGCGAAAAATCCTG
>JANTFN010000049.1 GCA_024763435.1 Thermodesulfobacteriota bacterium
TTCGTCTCCTCCTGCAAAAAGAGAACCTGGAGCGAGTATCAAACCGATAACGATTAAAGGTCCTATTATCCTTAAACAACGTTTCATATATTTTCCTCCTTTACATCTTTATCCGCATAATCTTAAAGGTTGTTTCGTGAGCTGGAAAGTGGCGCCATCCTGGGTGGTTACAAAGAGGCAAAGGATCTGTTTCATCCCCCGTGCCAGAAGCATCCACCAGGCGTTCTGTATGTCTTCGTAACCGGAGGTGGCTGACACAACCGCGACTTTATCCGCCTGGATACCAAGATTTTTTATCACTGCTGATGTATCAATCTCTTCATCGATTTCAGTCTGGCCCATGATGTATAAAATGGCTCCTGTTTTCATCTATATCACCTCCTTTTCTTTTTTTGCAATAAAAAAATCCCCGAACAAATCAATGTTCGGGGATACCGTTTCTTACCCTCGCTTTTTTACAATCCACGCCCCGTTCCTCGAAGGCATTATGCGGTATTGTCTTTCCCCTGGCAGGTCTTCTGACTTCCGGATTTTCCTACTTACCGCACCTTCCCTCCAAGCCTTCGTGGTTTGGAAGTGGCATTCAGCGGCTTTTGTCCCCGGTCACAGCGGCGGGCCCGTACCGGATTTTCACCGGTTTCCCTTGCGCCAAAGGAGAAATGCTTTGTACTTTCGAAGATCTATTTATCAGTTAAAATAAGTGTTGTCAAGAATAATTTTTTTGGAGTTCTCCGCAATTTTGAGAGGTTCCAGCGGGAAGGCTGAATATAGGGTTTAAATGGGTTCAAGAGAGTTTTCAGGACCGATACAAAAAAACGGGGAAGGCAAGACCTTCCCCGTCAAAAGAGTTTATTCATCAAGGGTAATAGCACCCTCGGGGCATTCATCAACACACGTCCCGCAATCGACACATTCGTCTTCATCGACGACCGCGTGATCATCAACTGTAATGGCCTCGACGGGACAAACCTCCGCGCAGGTTCCACAACCCGTGCATTTGTCGATATCAACTTTTGCTGCCATGGCGTTTACCTCCTTTTTGTTTTTTTCAGTGAAGCTTGGGGTTACCTCCTTTCACCATCAACCTCTTCCTGATTGCTTCAAAACAATCCTCATGCCTCTTACAAAAAATGGCGGCACGTGTCAAGGATAAATTTTTCGCGTTTATGATTAATTTATTTTCGGAATAGGAATAACCAGCACGTAGCTCCATGCCGTCTTTTTTAAATTCCTGCCCCCTGGGTTTCTAACCTTATCGATATTACCCTTTTTTGTAAAAGAGGTTTTTCTGCTGTATGGTTTAATCATCCGGACACGTCAAGGATCATAATAAAAAATAAAAATCTTTCTTGAATTTCATGCAAAAGATGTGATAGGTTTATCTCGAGAAGAGGAGGAGTGCCATGAATCAGCCTCATATTTTGAAAACATTTGATAAAGAGCTTAAACAGCTCAAGGAAGAGATCCTTGCCATGGGGGAAATGGTCCAAACGGCCATTGCTAATTCCATCAAGGCCCTCGTAAAAAGAGATTCGGACCTTGCGAGACAGGTTATAGACAACGATCACCTTGTTAACGAGCTTGAGGTCAAGATTGATGGGATTTGCCTGTCACTGATTGCGTTGAGACAGCCAGCCGGTGGAGATTTGCGTTTTATCGCGACGGGCTTGAAAGTCAACGTGGACTTGGAGAGAATCGGCGATCTTGCGGTAAATATTGCTGAGAGGGCGCTTGAACTGAACCAGGAGCCCCAGTTAAAGCCCTATATCGACATCCCGAGAATGGACGAAGACGCCCGATGGATGCTCAGAGGGGCCCTTGAGGCGTATGTCACCAAAAACGAGGCCATCGCCATGGAAGTGATTGAGCGGGATGAGGAGGTTGATCAGCTTAATTATCAAATTGCAAGGGAACTCCTGACCTATATGATGGAAGACGCCCGGAAGGTTTCTTCCGCCATGAAAATCATGATGGTCAGCAAATATCTTGAACGGGCGGCGGATCACTCGGTGAATGTTGCTGAACAGGCGATATTCATGATGAAGGGAACTGTGGTCCGGCACCAGAAAATTATTTAAGGAAATTAAGGAAAGCTTCTTGAGCAAACTGTTTTCCCGCCTTTCCCGCGCTATTCTTTTGAGCCTGCTTGTTGCGTTGCCTCTTGCCTGCAACAACTCCTCGCCCTCTAACGGCAAAAAGAAACAGGCCAGTGCTTCGATTATCATTGCCGGGTCAACGTCTGTCCAACCCTTCGCGGAAAAACTGGCGGAAATCTATATGGTGAAAAATCCCTGGGCCATCATCAACGTCCAGGGCGGGGGCAGCACGGCGGGTGTAAGAGCTGCGCAGACAGGAATTGCCAATATAGGAACCAGCAGCAGAAATCTGCACCCGGAAGAAAAAAACCTCTATGAAATTCCTATCGCTTATGACGGTATTGCTGTTATTGTGAATCCCGGAAATCCCATGAAAAACCTCTCAACCGAAACATTGAGAAAAATATACGCGGGAAAAATCCTGAACTGGAAGAAACTGGGTGGGGTCGATCACCGGATTACAACCATTACGCGGGAAGAAGGATCAGGCACCCGCGGTGCGTTTGAAGAGTTGGCCATGGAAAAGACCGAGATTGACCAGGGGTGTATCGTGGAGGATTCCAATGGTTCGGTAAGGGAACTGGTTGGTACAGACCCCTATGCCATCGGCTATATGTCATTCGGCCTTGTAAACGCGCAGGTCAAGGCTATCGCCCTGGACAATATAATGCCCTCCATTGAGGCCATGAAAAAGAAACGCTACCGGTTTTTCCGCCCTTTTCTTTTTCTAACGCGCAAAAAACCGGCGGGACTGGTTCTCAAGTTTATCCAATTTGTCCTTTCCCGGGAAGGGCAGGATATCCTTGTTAAAGAAGGTTTAATCCCCTCAGCAATTATTCAAGGAGAGAAGTTGAAATGGCTGCTACAGCCATCCAGAGAAAAGAAAAGTTAATAGAGCGAATTTTTCTGCTGATTGCCTTTTCATCTATTTTTTCGCTTTTTATTATTGCCCTGTTCATTTTTGCGGAGGGACTTCCACTTATATGGAAGGTTGGCCTGAAAGATTTCCTGCTCAGTACCCGTTGGGCCCCGACCAAGGGGCATTTCGGTATCTTTGCCATGATTGTTTCCTCCTTCTGGGTTACCATCGGGGCGCTTCTTTTTGGGGGGCCGCTGGGCCTGATGTGCTCCTTTTTTCTCGTTGAATTCGCTTCCGATCGCTTGCGGGCCTTCATCAAGCCCGCCCTGGAACTCCTGGCGGGAATCCCCTCCGTTGTTTATGGTTTTCTCGGTGTTGTGTATCTTGTCCCTCTTGTCCGAGACTACCTGGGCGGCCCCGGGCTCTCGCTCCTGACCGCATCCATCATCCTGGGGATTATGATTCTTCCCACGGTTATCAGTATCTCCGTGGACGCGCTTGTGGCCGTTCCTGATTCCTATCGGGAAGCGGCCTTTTCTCTTGGGGCAACCCGCTGGCAGACAACCTATATGGTCACGGTTCACGCGGCGCGCTCAGGCATTATTACTTCCCTCGTTCTCGGTATGGGCCGGGCCGTAGGCGAAACCATGGCCGTTATCATGATCGCGGGGAACGCCCTGAAAATTCCCCTGTCTCCCCTTGATCCCCTGCGGACGCTGACCAGTAATATCGCCCTCGAAATGGGATACGCGAGCGGAATGCACCGTCAGGCGCTTTTTGCCACGGGGATTGTTTTGTTCTTTTTTGTCATGGCCCTCAACACGATTGCGACGGTTTACGCGCGGAGAAAGCGGATAAAATGACCCCAAAAAGATCGGAACATATTGCACTCGGGTTGATGGTCAGCGGCGCGTTTCTGGCGCTTGCCATTCTCTTTTTCATTATTGCCGTGATTATGATCAAGGGACTTCCCCACATCACCCTCCGGTTTCTGCTTGATAACCCCATGGATATGGGACGCGCCGGCGGTATTTTTTCCACGATTGTCTCAACAGTTTATCTCCTTGTAGTGTCACTCATCATCGCCATTCCCCTTGGGGTCGGCACTGCGATTTACCTGACAGAATATACAAAAGAAGGCCTTATTACGAAAATTATCCGTTTCGGGACCGAATGCCTGGCCGGGGTTCCTTCCATTATCCTGGGCCTTTTTGGGTTTATCCTCCTGGTGATTAAATTGGGATTTGGATGGAGTGTCCTTTCGGGAGGGATTTCCCTTTCCATCATGATTTTACCGGTGATTATCCGGACCTCGGAGGAGGCCATTAAATCAGTCCCCGCAAGCTACCGGGATATCAACAAGGTCCTTGGAGGAACCCGATGGCAGGGGATTACGCGGCTTGTCCTCCCAAGTGCGGCACCAGGAATCCTGACCGGTGTTATTCTGAGTGTAGGGCGTGGAATTGGCGAAACAGCCGTGGTTATTTTCACGCTTGGCACCTCTCTGCGCATCCCTTTTTCCCTCTTTGATTCCGGCCGAAGTATGGCCGTTCATTTTTACCTCCTTGCACGGGAAGGTATTTCCATGAATAACGCCTATGCGACAGCCGCGGTTCTCGTTTTTTCCATTTTGTTTATCAACATCCTTTCTTATTACCTTATGCATCGATTCGTCGCGCGCCGGAGATAACAGATGACCGAAAAAATAATCATGGAGGCGAAAGACCTTTCTCTACAGGCAGATGGGAAGGATATCCTTCGGGGAATATCACTCCAGGTTTATCCGAAAGAAATTTTCGGCATCATGGGACCCTCGGGAAGCGGAAAAACCTCTTTTCTGAGACTGGCAAACCATACCTTCAAGGCACGGGAATTTTCCACGCAGGGGCAGCTTTTTGTCCTCGGGGAAGAGGTTCTTGAGGGGGATGTTGCCATTATCCCCCTGCGTCGCAGGGTTTCCATGGTTTTTGCGACGCCTGTTGTCCTGCCGTCAAGCATTTTCGAAAATCTGGTTTATGGCCTCCGTGTTCAGGGAATTACGGACAAACACGTCCTGGAGGAAGCAGCCGTCAAGGGGCTTAAGGCCGCTATTCTTTGGGACGAGGTAAGGGACCGGCTTCGGACCCCCGCTAAAAAACTTTCCGGAGGTCAGCAGCAGCGCCTCTGCATCGCCCGGGCCATGGCCATGTCTCCAAAGATACTTCTCCTGGATGAGCCCACCTCGGGACTGGATCCGATTTCCACCTTCAGGATTGAAGAGGCGCTGAAAGAATTAAAATCAAAGCACACGATTGTCCTGGTAAGCAACAATACCAAGCAGATCGCAAGGGTCACCGACCGATGTGCCTTTCTTCTCATGGGGGATCTTATCGAAACCGGAAAAACAGGCCAAATATTTACTGTTCCAAAACAGAGAAAGACAGATGATTATATCGCGGGGAGATTTGGGTAATGGCCGAATTTATCCTTGAAATTAAACATTTTAACCTCTTTTACGGAGATTTTCCCGCCCTGAAGGACCTGTCTTTTTCGATCAAGGAACATACCGTAACGGCCCTTATCGGCCCTTCCGGGTGTGGAAAATCTACACTGCTTCGGTCCTTTAACAGGATGAACGATTTAATTCAGGGGGTAAGAACGGAAGGGGAGATCCTTTTTAAGGGAGAAAACATCGCGCAAAACGGCATCAACCTCGTGGCACTTCGGCAAAAAATAGGGATGGTCTTTCAACGGCCCAACCCTTTTCCCCTCACTGTCAGGGATAATATCACCTTCGGCCCAAGGGTCATGGGGGAGAAAAAGGCCGATATTCTTGAGGCCGCCGTGGAAAAATCACTCACGCGGGTGGGATTGTGGAAGGTCCTGAAAGATTCCCTGGAGAAAAACGCCCTGTCTCTCTCCGACGAGCAGCAGCAGCGGCTGTGTATTGCCCGACTCCTCGCGGTTAAGCCGGAGATAGTCCTGATGGATGAACCCTGCAGCGCCCTGGACCCTATTGCGACCCTGAGGATTGAGGAACTGATGCTGGAGCTTAAAAAACGTTATACGGTGGTTGTTGTGACCCATAACATGCAGCAGGCGGCAAGGGTGTCCGATGAAACCGGTCTGATGTATCTCGGCGAACTTATTGAATTTGATAATACAAAAAAGATTTTTACCACCCCGTCCCAGAAAATCACAGAAGATTACGTTACAGGAAAATTCGGGTAGCGGTGTATGTGTACCTCCTGTCAGGGAAAAGGCATCCCTGCGCTGCCGCCTAAAAAACACCCCTGCCCCGATTGTCACTTCTGCCAGTGGTGCAGCGAGGACCGTTGCCGTCTCTGCAGGAAAACCCCCCCCATCAAAAAACACCTGAGTCTGGAAGAACAGATCGCCCTCTACAATCAATTAAACGGGGATATCCTTGAAGAAGAGGAAACGCCATAAAGGCCAGAGCTCCTGACATCATACAGAGGGGCTAAAAATCAGCCGTTGTCCTCATGGCCGCGAGGGGAGTGAGGTGGCATTGGCTGTTCAAGGCCTCGCAGATCCACAGGTTTCCTTTAAGGCGAAACCTGTTAAGACAGGCGGTCGATTGCTCAATCTGCCAGAAGTGTCCCAGGCCCAGGCCGAGCAGACGGCAGATAAGGACCTTGCACACGACCCTGTGCGTAAACAGGCCTACAGTCTGGCCTTGATGAGTCTCCCGGAGGTTAGCCAAAAGGGTGTCTGCGTGATTCAAAACATCCTGCAGAGACGCCCCTTCAGGAAAATGCGTCTGTTCCGGCGCAGTTACCCACGTTTGGTAAAGCTCGGGGTATTCCTGTTTGACCTCTTCATGCGGCCTTCCCTGCCATGCCCCAAAGTTGAGATCTGTCAAAAGGGGTTCAATTTGAGGGGAGAGACTCTGATGTTTCGCGACCGCGTCTGCGGTCTGCCGCGCCCTGGATAACGGGCTGGTGTAGAGGGCGTCAAAACGAATCTTATGTAGAGAATCCGCGAGGGCCGCGGCTTCCTTTAACCCTACCTCATTTAGCGGAATGTCCCGGGTCCCCCGGAAAACCTCTTCCCTGTTCCATGCCGTCTGACCGTGTCGGATGATATACAGCCTCATGTTTTTCCCTCCCCTTTTTCTGATACGCCAAAACCTGAAGCAGGTCAACCCACCTGTTGACAAAGACTTATTTTATCTATATTCTATTATAGAATATTATACAAAGGAATAAGAGTGTGAAGGGGCTTTCAGATCAGGAGTTTGTCGTTCTTGGAATTATTATGGATGGCGCGACACACGGCTATGAAATATGCCAGTCGGAGTTAAATCATATCTGGCATATTCCCATCAGCCAGACATACGCCCTTTTAAAGCGGCTTGAACAGGGGAAAATGGTAACTTTTCGCCTGGCAAGACAGGGCCATCGCCCACAGAAAAAGGTTTATGCCTTAACGGATGAGGGCCGGAGGACATTCCTCGCGTGGGTCGGACAGCCCGCAGAAAAGATACGAGACATCCGAACGGAATTCCTGTCGAAACTCTTTCTGATCAGGAAATTGCGGCTGGATATGGGGGGCAGTCTAATCGCGGCGCAGATAAAGATATGCAAGGAACGAAAAAAACGCATTAACGGGAATGCCACCGCCGGGACGGGCACGTTTGAAGATATGGTTTCATTATACAGACATACCATGATAGACGCGACAATCCGCTGGCTTGAGAGGTGTTTGGTGTATGAAAGGGAAGGATAGCAGGTGAAAAAGGTTTGGGTGGCAGGTATTGTATTTTTGGGTGTTATTGTTTTTTCCTGTGGGATTGTTTCTGCGTCGGAGACACGCGGCACAAAGATTACGATGGCCGTCGAGTTTGTTTCCCATGCTGCCTGCGCCCACATCGCCCGGGCGAAGGGGTGGTTTAAAAAAGAAGGTCTGCAGGTTGCCGCATTTGATAACTATGTAACGGGAACGGCGCTTGCCGGCGCGCTTTCAAAAAAGAATATTGACGCGGCGTATCTCTGTGTTATCCCGGCCATTGTGGCGTATGCGAATGGGGGCGTAAAATTAAAGGTCGTCTGCGGGACCCACCGATACGGATACGGCCTGCTTGTCAATCCCGCCAGAGTTTCAGACCCCCGGGATTTATTGCGGAAGGATATCCGTGTTGCCTGCACGCGAGAGGGAAGCCCGACCGACGCCGTGATGCACAAGACCTGTGACCGATATCACCTGAACGCGCGTCAGCTTTCGGAAAAGGCCCTGAGGATGCCGCCCCCGATGATTCTTCTGGCACTTGAAACCGGGCGGATTGATGCTGGATTCTGCTGCGAACAGTTTCCCTCCATGGGGGTTCAGGCGGGGTTCAGGGAATTGACGAGCGCGCGAGACCTCTGGCCGGAGATGCAGGGGAGTGTGTTGATTGTGACAGATAATCTGATACGCCGGAGCCCTGAAAGCATTAGGAAACTGGTCCGGATAACAAAAAAGGCCACGGCATTTATCCACGCGCATCCCGAAGACGCGTCGCGCATCACGGCAGAGGCCCTCACGGCCATTCGGGGCAAGTTATTTCCTTTTAAGATGACGAATACCCTCCAGAAGCTGTCGATTACGCCGAAGGCCGTCAAAAGGGCGCTTTTTCAACAGATGGCATGCACGACGGCCATCGACATAAAAAGCATCCAGCAGGAAATCGATTATATTTCCAGCCTGGGTTATATCAAACGGTTTGATGCCCATGATATCGTTGATCTCAGGTGGCTTCATGAAAAATAGCAGGCTCCCCCGTTTAACGGCGGGATATGGGTTTATCCCTATCCTGATTTTTTTGGCGATCTGGGAAATCGTTTCCCGCCTCGGTGTCGTGCCGCGGCAGTTGCTGCCATCTTTCAGCCAGGTCATGGTCGAGGCCTTTGACCTTATTAAGAGCGGGGTGCTGTTGCATCATTTTTTTAAGAGTCTTGTCCGGGTCCTTGCCGGATTTGCCGTGGGCAGTCTCGCGGGCTTGATCTGCGGGCTGATGATGGGTTGGAATGAGCTCCTGCATCGCTCATTTTCTCCGATTATCAGTCTCTTGTATCCTATTCCCGCGCTTGGATGGCTTCCGATATTTATCCTCTGGATTGGCATCAGCGAGCTGCTCCCCATCGCTATTATTTTTACCTGCTCTTTTTTCCCCATTCTTTACACAACGGCAAGCGGGGTGCGGAGCGTGGACAAGAATTTCCTCCAGGTGGCGCGCACCCTCGGGCAACCCGAGGGGCGAATTCTCCGAACGGTCCTGTTCCCGCTGGCCCTGCCGAGTATCTTTACCGGTCTGCGCCTCGAGGCGGGGATGGCCTGGCGCGTCATCATCGCGGCGGAGATGATTGCCATTCCCACCGGGATCGGGGCGCTGCTCATGCGGGCGGAAAGCCTCATCCGCATGGATATCATTATTGTCTGTCTGATGGTCCTGGCCCTCATGTGTTTTTCCTTTGAACGCGTCTTTGACCTGCTTGAAAAAAGCATCACCAGGAAGTGGAATTATGGCCGGAATTACACTTAAATCCGTCAAAAACTTTGTCCTGGATGATGTGAGCCTGGACGTTCATCCCCTGGAAACCCTGGCCATTGTCGGTGAAACCGGCGCTGGCAAGACCACACTTATCAAGGCCGTCGCGGGACTTGTCCCCTTTGAAGGGGCCCTCCTGTTTGACGGGGTGCCCGTGCATGATTTGCCGGTCCGTCAGCGAAAAATTGGGTATCTCCCCCAGGACCTGTTCCTGTTTCCCCACCTGACTGTGGCAAACAATGTGCAGTATGGCCTGAAGGGGCGAAACCTGTCCCGGGATGAAGCGCGCGCGCGCGGAGAAGCCATGATGGCCCTGATGGGTATCTCGCATCTCGCGGACCGGTATCCCGCGACCTTGAGCGGGGGTGAAAAACAGCGGGCGGCGCTGGCGCGGGCCATTACCCCGGGGCCAGATGTGCTTTTGCTTGATGAACCCTTCAGCAGCCTCGATGTAAAAACAGCGAAATACCTCCGGCTTGAATTTAAACGTATAGTGCATGAGCTGGAGCTGACCACCCTCTTTATTACCCACAACCTGACGGAAGCGGAAGAGATGGGCGACCGAATTGCCGTGATGGAGAAAGGGAAAATTCTGCAGGTGGG